>JBKSNB010000063.1:0-2736 GCA_046882025.1 Alphaproteobacteria bacterium
CTTTGGCTATAGCCAATATTATAACTTTTATGGGTGATAAATTTGGATTTGTAAACCGTGAAGACGAACAAACACTAACGGCGCGTATTACTTTTGCACCGCATGATATATATAACTGTGTCAAAGGCACTTTTTCCAAACAAATAATTTCACCAGAACGCAAAGAAGCTATTAAAACGGCCTTAGAATATTTTGCTGACAAAAAACTGATAGATTGTATCAACTACAAAAATTGTTCGACAAAATACTACGCTGTAACTGGCAAACAGTATTTAATGATTTTGGAAATGTTCAATGACTTGGATACAAAAGATGAAAAAAATGTCAAAATTGCACGTGATTGTCTTTACCACAGCTTAGCGCGTTTCTTTGACGGCATGCCAGAATTCGAACAATTGCACCAAGAAAAAGGTGAAGATTATGAAAATGATTAACATGGACTGGATGAAATCTTTTGTTGAACCCACCCAAGAAGAACTTCATAAAAATGTAATTTCTGTTACTGCTGATGTAGAAAGTAAGGGGCAAATGCTTTATCACAATCTTGAAAAACGCATAAACGATTTTCAGGGAAAAGTTGCTCGCTGTGGTTTAGATTGTGATTTAAAAACAGCGTTGAAGCACTGCATAACGAAAGACGTATGCAAATATGTTTCCTATGATGCCCTGTATCGTCTGTTGTTCAAAGATGAATGCAGTCCGATATCAGACATAGATACGTACCAATTCATAAAAAAGTTATACATGCGGCAATTAGCCATAACAGATGAACACACACTGGAAATGGCCGAAAAATATAAAATTTCATGGTCTTTTTATTATTCGCCATTCAGCAACAATATGTGGTATAGATTAACCCCGGTGTGGTCTAAGTGTATGACAATTGAAGACAAAGACAGTTTAAAAAAACGCAAAGAAAAGGAACGCATCCGAGAACGAAAGGAAGCAAAACGCAAAAAATTTGAAGAAGGAAACCCACCCATGACACGTGAACAAACAAAAGCGTTTAAAAAAGCTTTGGAAAAACGGCCCATTTCTTCAAAAACACCTGTCCCAGAACCACAGAGACACACCGTAGAATGCTCCAAATCGTAAAATTGATAAATTATACATCAAATAAAATTGGAGCAATTCTAGACTAATTTAAGACAACGTAATTAAAAACCACCATTTTTTATCATGGTGGTTATTTTTTCTACCTTCCAAATAAAACTCTACCTGTATCGTCATAAACCCATATTGTCCCAGAACTACTTTTAACGCTTATCGTGTTGCCGGTATATCCTATTAACACACCACTTTTATTAAAAATTACAGAACCCCTTTCATTATAAACCCATACATTATTACCTTTTTGTTTTGCTAGTGCTATCATTGTTCATCCTTAATTTTTTTATTAACTATATGATTTAAATAGTAATCAATATTCATCAGCGCGCATAACAGTTAAAACCCTGGTTGTTATATTATCATTACTAGGGTCATCAGATGCGTATTCCAATGAATTATCGTAGTAATCTATCTTAAAAAAGTATTTCAATTCGCTGTGTTCTATCATCCCAAAATCGTGTTCAGAATAAGGGTCATTACCTTCATTGAAATTATTAAACAGTTTAACCTTTAACAGAATACGCAACTGTTCATCAAAAGGTAAATTTGAAACACCCTGCGTCAAAATCACTCTATCTTTACCAGAATTAAATATGTTCTGACGCAGTTTATCGTTTAATATTGCAATCTTGTTCATATTACGCAGCCTGTGATTCCATAACGAACTTATTGAATTGACGTAATCCACATCTAACAGCACGAGATTTCATACGTCCACGGACAAAATATTCACCGCCATTAATATACTTTGGTAATACATCAGATATAGATTCAGCAAGTTCATCCATTGTTTTACCTTCCCACTGACAGACATATCTAACACCAGTTAAATAATCGAATACTGTGGATGGTTGATTATTGCCAGTAAACAGTTTATATCCATTGTTAATTAACCAATTTTTAAAGTTTTTTGTCATGATTTATACCTCTTTTTTTATCATTACAGGTATAATCCTACCGTGTAAAAACTGCTTCGCACACAAAAAAACGCAGAATTTAGCCATTTTTACTATTTAAAAGAGATAGCAAATAATAAACTATATGATTTAAATAGTTTATAATGCTCTTTATGCCAGTATGCTTAAATACAATGAAAATATCGACATTCAAACCGTTTTGTTGTTTTGTTTTACAATTTGTGATATAATACAGGTAAATCAGCGGACATTTTATCGGCTGTTTTTTTATTGTCCTGGCTTTGCGCTGGGGCTTTTTTTGTTATAACAAAGGAGTTTTTATGCAAAAAGTATCATATATGGGGAACGGCTCAACAACAGAATTTTATTTTAACTTCCCCTTTTTTGAAAACAGTAATGTTGTTGTTACTGTGAACAATGAACCTGCAACGGGTTACTATATAGTCGGAACATCGGGCGGTATGGATGCAGATATCCCATATATCGGTGGTAAAGTGGTATTTGAAACCGCGCCAACATCAATTGATAGTATCACAATTGCACGACAGTTACCATTGGAACGCATTGTAGACTATCAACCATTGTCCAAAATAGACCCAACCACATTAAACCAAGATTTAAATTATTTGATGGAGGTTATAAAGGACCGTAAGGACGAATTATTGGACTTAACGGCTAAATATGAGGAAATTGCTGACAAAGAGTCCAC
>JBKSNB010000064.1:0-10245 GCA_046882025.1 Alphaproteobacteria bacterium
GCATAACAACCGCCGCGTTTTCAGAAGAATACAAATTATCCCCCACCAAAACGCCACTTTCTTTTAACAAACGCGTGACATTATCGACACCCGGTTCGGTCAATGTGACGTGCCTGTCTTTTTCATCGATTTTGAAATCCCCAGATTGTAATTGTGCGACAACCGCATCAACCTTGTTATACAGGTCACTAATATCTTCTGATGGACCAGAAATAATCAACGGTGTTCGTGCTTCATCAATCAGAATTGAATCGACTTCATCAACAATCGCATAAAAGAATGGGCGTAAAACCTGTTGTTCTTTGGAAAACTTCATATTATCGCGCAGATAATCAAACCCCAATTCAGAATTTGTAACATACGTAATATCACAGTTATACGCAGCACGACGTTCTTCATCGGTCATATCGTGCTGAATAATACCAACCGACAGCCCCAGAAACTTATAAACCTGACCCATCCAATTTGCGTCACGATTCGCCAAGTAATCATTAACAGTAATCAAATGCGCGCCCTTACCATGCAGTGCCTTTAAATACATTGCCAGCGTTGCGACCAATGTTTTACCTTCACCGGTTTTCATTTCTGCGATTTGACCATTATTCAAAACCATACCACCAATCATCTGAACATCAAAATGACGTAAACCGATTGAACGGATTGACGCTTCGCGCACCAACGCAAACGCATCAGGCAAAATATCCTTTTCTTTTTCGCCACCCGCCAATCGTTTTTTCAACACATCGGTCTGTGCGCGCAATTGTTCATCCGTCATATCATGATATTTTGGTTCCAAATCATTAATCAGTGATACAGTTTTATTGTACGTTTTTACAATTCTATCATTGGCCGAGCCAAATACTTTACTAATAATATTTACCATTGTCTTTCCTTAAATCTAACACAGAACTTATAGCAATTTTACATTTTGCGGTCAAGTCACTTTATGATATAATCCCATTGGAAAAATAAACAAGTGCAAACGCAATTTTTTTTTGATATAATTGGCTACAAAAATAGAATAGGAGGGGGCAAAAATGCAAAATCAAAAAGTTCAAGATTTATCCGTTTCAGATATTACGAGTGATGTTTACACCATCGCCCCGACGCAAATTGAATATATTGCGCGCACGTTTGGTAATGCGGTTGCCGACACAATGAACATGCGTGCATTTGCATCCAAAATACGTGCGATTGCTACGGATGCACTACGCAGCGCACTAAACAATGCAAAGCACATGGGCGAAACAAAGTAAAATTCACCAAAATACGCAAAAAAACAAAAACCGCCGAAATGGCGGTTTGAATTTTTCTGGTCGGGGTGAGAGGGTTCGAACCTCCGACACCTTGGTCCCAAACCAAGTACTCTACCAGGCTGAGCTACACCCCGAATGCGCATAATTATATCAGCATTTTTTACAAATGCAAATTTAATTATATCAACCCCACAAACGTTCCTTACTGTGCGCTATCGTCATAGATGTAGTACGTCGAACCATTGTATGTGGTCTTGTACGATTTTGTTGCACCATCCGACATCTTATGCGATGTGGTTGACATATTACCGAACAAATTTGCCACACCGTCATTATCTGTATCAAATCTCAACGATGGTGTTGTCCTTTGTGCACTGCGCAGATACAGCACATTATCACCCAAATGCAATTTACGTCCGCAATCGCCGGCTTCATCCGCCCCCGCACCATAACCAATCGTGGTCAATCCGTATGGACATTCCGTACGTGTTAAAGCACCTGCTTCAGAATAATACCCATCACCAACAGGTATACACGCATTTGTTTTTATCGTTTCCGCCGTTGAATTCCATACATCTCCACTAGATGCTGCAGACCAATAATATCCACCCACACACGAAGAAGGACTGTTGGCCATACAGGTGCTAGAATCACAACTACCATTAACACCATAGTCCCCATTACATATTGCACAACTTAAAGAATAATTACCATTCGAATCGTTTTCTGTAATATCTGCACGACAACCACCAAGATGATCATGAACTCCATCGTCTGACCAATACCAATATCCAGTTACCCTAGATGCAATGGATGTAGCCGTTGGACATGATTTACACGATGCCTTACCTGTTTCATCCTGATACGTCGCACCAGTACATGCGGTTGCGCTGCAAGAACTATTTGCAACATATCCCGCCGCCGCAGTAGAGCAGGCCGATGATGCAGAACTTCCCGTTGATGAATTGTATTTACCCACACCACAACCGGTCCATCCACCAGTACCATCATAATATACCGTCGTTCCGCCCGAACAATATCCACCACATGCACAGGTCGTCTGACCAGCACCCGCCGTCGCTACATATTTACCAGATGAAGTAGTTAAATAACAATCGTTTATATCATCGGATTTTTCCGCACTATTTGAATAGTTTGATGGACATCCTGTTATTCCAATATCATCACCATAGGTCAGACCACTATTACACAACGGAACGCTAGTATACCCCGGGCAATACGAGCCAGTCGGACACGGTAACGCACTTTGATACAACATACGATTTGTCGAGGCATTACAATAAGTGCTGCTATATGGTACCGACAGATAATATCCTGGATTTACTTTAGTATAATATTGTGGGTCACCACCAGTATCATATTTACCAGTTGCAGAGTTATATTTAACACTTTCAACCGAAAAGTTTCCACGATTATTACTGAAAGAATAAACCGCCATACAACCATCTTCAGAGGTAATACCCGTGGTCCAACTTTGTTGTGAAAACCATGTTCGTTGTAAATTCTCACTTGCCAAATACGAATCTGGGAATGTTGTGCGTGCGGTTGTTGAATCCGTGGCAGGGCATGCCGTTGGTGTATTAACATTTGGATAATACAACTTTGCCGATGGACAATAGTTTGTCGCCGGACATGTTGTTTGCGTAGTATCTGTCTTGGCCGCTAAATACTTACCCGCTGTTGTTGTTATGTAACAGGTTGTATCTGCATTACGCGAACCATCAGATTTTGTATACAATCCACCACCCAGTGCACTACATGCCTTACAACTTGTTTTACCAGATTCATTCTGGTATTGACCATCGTCACAACTGTTGCAACTGGTTGCTGCGCCACCAGCAGAATATGTTCCTGCACCACAGATACTACATGTCGCATTCGCTGTGCCATCGTCTGCTATTATATATCCACCACTCGCACTAACAGAGTAGGTCGTCGCCGGCCACGCAGTGCCACTATATGTCACTGTATTCGTTGTTACACTCTCACATCCTGTTATCGTTTTGTTTGGTGCAGTATATTGACATGCCGTACTCGCTGATGAACCCACAGCTGAACTATACGTTCCTCCACTCACACTCACACCACTCAAACTGCTACATGAATTTAATCCCTGAACTCCACCATTTGGTGTCCATTCGCCCCCCGGACAATATGACCCCGCCGGACAGTCTGTACACGTTTGATTGTTTAAATATTGACCCGCAGAACACGATATTGTACACACCATCGTCGTTCCATCGCATGTACATCCGGGTGTACATGCCGTACAAACACCGTTGCTCATCCAATAATCAGACGTACATGACTGATAAGTCCTGGTACACATTGGGGCGGACCAGGCATTCGCAAAATATCCAAAAATCAAGATAAAACAACAGGTTAGTAATCTTATAATACCACGCATTTCCTTTTCCTTCCTCTCTTTCAAGGACAATGGTAGTAAAAAATATATATTATATGCAAGGACATTTTTTAATTTTTTTACAAAAACAAAAAAAAACGCACCGAAGTGCGTTTTGCAGATTTAGCTATAAGCCGGATTCTGTACATGCCAAAGGCGAGTGTTGCCACAAGCCAAAGGTAGCGAGCATAATTAATCTGCATAATGTGTTGCCACAAAATGTCATGCCTTCTACCCGCCCCCGTAACGTTAGGGACATACATAGGGGGCCTATTTGAAGTTGCTGCGCGTAGAGATTGCCCGTTTCACCGCGAATTTAATCGCTTACGTCACTGTTGCTCTAATCGTCGGGTCACCCCGCTGGGTCGTTAACCCATACGCCGTCCCAATGCAGTCCGGACTTTCCTCCGCTTAAAATGAATTAAACGGCTATGCTCCGCCCATCTGCAAGGATGCATTTTAGCAAATTTTTATTCAATTTCAATTATTTCTTGAATTGTTCCGCCGCAGTGCGCGCCATTTCATCAACCATTTCATTAAATTCTTCGCCATTGTGCCCACGAACCCAAACCCAATGAATATTTATTTTCTGTGCCACATCATCCAATGCCATCCATAAATCAACATTCTTAACCGGCTTTTTATCAGATGTACGCCAATTGTTTTTTTTCCAGTTTGGCATCCATGTCTGCATTCCATTTTTCACATACTGCGAATCGGTATGAATTTCCACTGCATCATGATGACGAACCGCCGCCATTAACGCACGCAGAACCGCCGTCAATTCCATACGATTATTCGTCGTGTTTTCCGCCCCCCCAGACATTTTCGCCGTATTTTTGCCATCGGTTGCAACAAATGCCCAACCACCCGCACCAGGGTTACCCAAACAACTGCCATCAGTCCAAATTTTTAACATTTTAATTACATCCTTTTTATGATATAATAACACAAAATGAAATACGATTCCAAAGATTTAACAGAAATGGCAAACGCAGTTCGCGCAAACGCACTGCACGCAATACGCGCCGCCAAGAGCGGTCACGTCGGAATCGTTTTGGGTGCATCTGATATAATCACATGCGTGTATGCAAATTTTATACACTGTGGCACAGACCGATTCGTTTTGTCCGCCGGTCACGGCAGTGCGATGCTATATTCTGTATTAAAACTGGCGGGATATGATATTGGTAATTTGTCATCATTCAGAAAAATGGGCGGTTTGCCTGGACATCCCGAAATATCAATCCCTGGGGTTGACGCAACAACCGGCCCATTGGGCCAGGGTGTCGGGATGGCGGTCGGATATGCAATGGCACAAAAAATTCAGAACCAACCTGGGAATGTATTTTGCCTGTGTTCTGATGGCGATTTAATGGAAGGTGTCGCAAACGAAGCAATCGCATTTGCCGGACATTATAAACTGGACAATCTTATCTTACTGTGGGATGACAACGGAATTTCCATTGACGGAACCGCCCAAACAGACGACGATATTCCAAAACGCATGCGTGCAGCCGGATGGAAAATCATCAGACACGTAGACGGACACGATTTTGATGAACTAAACTGGGCAACAAGCAAGGCAATCGCATCTGGCAAACCAACGTTTATTCAATGTAAAACTGAAATAGGGCACATGTCTTCTGTTGCAGGAAGACCAGCGGCACACGGCCTGGGCATCAGTAATATCGAATTGGATGACTTGATTCAGCGATTTACGTCGTTGCGTGGCGAAACGTTATGGAATATGTATTCACAATCACGTGTTTGTTGCCTGTCGCCAGATACGAATATTGATGTCCCGAACGTCGAACCTATAAAGTGGTCTGGGGAAATATCAACACGACAACTGTCGGGCAAATACCTGCAAGAATTATTATTCCACAATACTAAATTAATCGGGGGCAGTGCAGATTTAGGATCAAACACCGGGGCACGTGTCGAATCTTCTGTCCCGGTTCAATCAAGTGTATTTAATGGAAATTATATAAATTACGGCGTTCGCGAACATGCCATGGGCGCAATAATGAACGGTATCGCCGCCGCAGGACTGCGACCATACGGATCTACATTCTTAGCATTCAGCGACTATATGCGACCCGCAATTCGAATTGCCGCATTATCAAAGTTGCCGGTGATATATTTATTCTCGCACGATAGTGTTGCCGTTGGCGAAGATGGTCCAACACACCAGCCGGTGGAACAATTAGCATCACTGCGGTTAATACCAAACCTTAATGTTTTTAGACCTTGCAATAGTACAGAAGTTGCATACGCCTGGCAATTCGCTTTGCATGAAACGTCACGCCCAAGTGCAATTATTTTATCGCGGCAACCATTTGCACAAATAGAAACACCATCAGATGCAGAAATGGGGCGGGGCGGTTATATAATTTTGCCAGCAAACAAACGCGACGTAAAAATAACATTAATTGCCACAGGATCAGAGGTGCCGTTGGCAGTATCTGTCGCCGGATTGCTAGGCGATAACGTCCAGGTTGTATCTATGCCATCGGTCGAAACATTCCGGCAACAAAGTGCCGAATACAAACAAAAAATTATGCGCGGATTTGTTGTTGCGATTGAGGCTGCCACATCATCCCCATGGTTCGAATTCGCAGACGCAGTTGTTGGCATTGATAGGTTTGGCTTTTCTGCAGACGGCGGAACTGTTTATACCCAAATGGGTATGGACGCAAAGACAATCGCCCAGGACATTTTGGACAAAATGAAACGATAATGTCTGAACACGTATTTATCACATCAAAAAACGAACAAATACCCGTGATAATCGAAACCAAGCGTGGCATTCGAAATATAACACTGCGCCCAAAAACAAATTGCAAACACGAAATTCATATTTCAAAACCATGGCAGGTTTCAACGAACGACGCACTTAATTTTTTGGAATCAAAACGCCACTGGGTTGAATGCATTTTTGCAAACACCCCACAAAAACAAAAACTGTGCAATGGTGACAAAATAACAATTCTGGGGCAAGGAATAACCCTGATACACAACCCACAACAACGCGGTAACACGTTTAACAACGCAATTCTAACAATCGGCGGTTCGCCTGACATGTTTGAACGACGTGTCCGTGATTTTGCCAAGGATAAATTGCTAGCCGAAATAAAAGCCATAATAAAAACAACGCCGCGCGAATTTTGGCCACGACGAATCACACTGCGGGACACAACATCACGTTGGGGCAGTTGTTCCACCACCGGAACTATGTCTTTTTCATGGCGATTGGCGTTTGCACCATACGATGTTATGCGCTATGTAGTAATGCACGAATTGGCACATACAAAACACATGGATCATTCGCCACAATTTTGGGAAACAGTGTCTGAACTATACGGATTTGGGGTTGAACGCGCACGCCGATGGCTGAATGTTCACGGGGCCGAATTACACAAATATTTCTAGGAACAAAGACCAATTCAAAATCAAAAAAAAATCACTATAATTAAAATCAGGCAACCACATAAAAACATAGTCTACAAGAAAAGAACCTTTCTTTCGTTCCTGTGTGCGTGGTGTGGTTGCCATTAAAAACCTTGAATTTTCAGTTTTTTCATGTATCATATAACACTATGACAAGTTTATTTATTGCTTTTCACCACAATCATTTTACACGCTTATAGCAAAGCATGACTTTTTGTGATATAATACCCAGCAATTAAACCATAGGAAAATACAATGGAACTAAAACCAACAAAACCCTTATCAGGATTCATAGAATTATTACCGGCACAACAGCGATGCTTTGACGAATGCGCAACACGCATTCAGGGTGTTTTGCGCACAGCAGGATATTCACACTTAGACCTACCTGCAATTGAACGGGCAGAGGTTTTAACCGATAAAGACAACTGGGACGAAATTGAAACACAAATGTTTCTGTTTCAAAAGGGTGATACAAAAATGGGATTGCGTTATGACGGGACTGTTGGCTTATCACGCTATGTCGCCGGCCACATAAACGATTTATCTTTCCCATTTCGTGCCTATCAGTTCGCACGCAATTATCGTGGCGAACGTCCACAACGTGGTCGTTATCGCGAATTCTATCAGATTGATGTTGATATTTTAGGAATAGGGGATTTATCCGTAAATTATGATGCTGAAATTATTTCAACATTATCAAATATGTATGAATCAATATTCGATATTGTTGGTGGTGTAAAAATAAAAATTGGTAATAGAAAATTCTGGAACGCAATATTCGAATACCTGCAACTGAATGAACAACAATGTCGTGATACGTTTATTTTGATTGATAAAAAAGACAAAATAAAGGACTTTGAAGACGCATTATCAGAAACGATCGGCACAAATAATGCAAACGAAATAATAAAAATATTTTCAGACGGTTATCGCTCGTTCTTAAACAAATCTGAAAACCTGACAAATACAATAAATGAAATCGATAATTTTATAGAATTATTAAAACAACTGGGGGTAAAAAATGCCGAAATAGACATGTCCATTATGCGTGGACATGCATATTATACAGGAATCGTATTTGAATTCTTTTCAACAAAATATCCTGACCTGCCTGCGATTGGTGGTGGCGGGCGTTACGAAAACCTGGCGTCTAAATTTTCCAAAACAAAAATTGTTGGTGTTGGCGCATCCATTGGCATATCACGGTTGCTGGTTGCGTTAATGGAAAGCAATTCAATAGATTTATCAAAATTCGAAAACAATGTCGACGCAGCTGTTTTAATTATTGGCAATAACAATGTCCCATACGCAATGGGTGTCGCAAAAAAATTACGCGACAAAAAAATAACTACCGTAACATATTTGGACACCGATAAAAAATTCAAAAACCAAATTGAATACGCAAACAAAATATCCGCTAAATTCAGCATAATAATTGGTGACGATGAAGTAAAAAACAAGGTTGTTACCATAAAGAATATGACAGATGGCACCCAGCAAACATTGTCCATATCAGATGCTATTAAGTTAATAAAAGGCGCATAAAATGATAATAGAATCCAAACTGCACGACATTCAATCACGCGCCGCATCAATAGAATCGCAAATGAATTCCGGTGAAATATCTGGCGATGAATTAACAAAATTATCAAAAGAATATTCCAGGTTGTCTGAAATACTGCCATTGATAAACGATTATTTTCAAATAAAAACTGGCATTAATGATGCAACAGAAATGCAGCACGACCCCGAATTAAAAGATATCGCATCTGAACAATTAATGGAATTAAAATCAAAGTTGCCTGACATTGAACAGCGTTTACAAATCGCATTATTGCCACGCGACGACGCAGACGACAACAGCGTTATTATGGAAATTCGCGCAGGCGTTGGCGGCGAAGAATCTGCACTATTCGCAGGAGACCTGTTCAACCAATATAAATCATATGCGCTACGTCACGGTTGGAAAATTGAAATAATAGAAGAAAACCCGACATCACTGCATGGCTACAAGGAAATAATATTCAAAATAGACGGCGTCGGCGTATACGCACGTATGAAATTTGAATCTGGAATACACCGCGTTCAACGCGTTCCTGAAACCGAAGCTGCTGGGCGTATTCATACCAGCGCCGCGTCAGTTGCTGTTATGCCAGAAGCAAAAGATATCGATGTCGTAATTGACGAAAAAGATATCAGAATCGACATTTACCGCTCATCTGGGGCAGGTGGCCAACATGTTAACAAAACAGATTCCGCAATACGCATTACCCACTTTCCAAGTGGCATTGTTGTAACGTGTCAAAATGAACGCAGTCAAATACAAAACAAAATGACTGCAATGTCTGTATTACGATCCAGATTATACGAAAAACAACGTATGGAACAAATGAACGCCAGCAACAGCAGGCGCAAGTCCATGGTTGGTTCTGGCGATCGCAGCGAAAAAATCAGAACTTATAATTTTCCCGAACAACGTGTAACCGATCATCGCATAAAATTAACACTGTATAAACTAGACGACATCTTAGCGGGCGGCGAAGGTCTAGACGAAATGATTGACGCACTTATTGCCGCCGACCAACTAGATCAATTGGCAAACATGGAATAAAAACGTTCTAAAAAAGCACCGCCTTAATGGCGGTGTTTTTTTAGAATATATACTTTATACTTGCGCTACCTTTCCAACCTGTGTATGCGCCATCATACCGACCAACGCTTACCGCTAAATCAAACACATCTATATGTTTTTCAACCCCAATTCCGTATTCGGTATGATTGTCGTAATCCAGGCGGTCGATTTTGATTCCGTCAATATCTGTCACGCCACCATGATTGGACGACACAACATATTTAACATGTGCGATCCCGTACCAATCACCAATAATATTTTTAATAAATTGCAGTTCTGGTATTAAATTCAACGAATTAAAATTCTGACTGGAAACATAATTATGCGATACAGACATATAATTTGGTGTTCTGATCCACGTATATCCACCAGACACAGACGGTTGTATAACAAACGTATCGTCAATATGAATATCATACGCCACACTAAGTCCAACACCCAACCACAGATTTGTGAATTCGTCTGTGGCATCGCCT
>JBKSNB010000065.1:0-2789 GCA_046882025.1 Alphaproteobacteria bacterium
CTAGAATAGGGTAAATATTCCAGGTTAATATAACGAATTGGAAATCCTGCATCTATATTGTGAACTTTTTTTAGCCAAGATTTTTTATCTATTTTGACAAATCGTGTTTCGGTTTGCCCATATAACGAACTGACATTTTCAACCAAATCTGCATTATGTGACATCCAGTCAGATTCTATAAAATGATTGCGCGACAAAAAATCGTGTTTTGCGTCAGAATACCTAATACGACTTAGTTTTTCAATATTGCCACGCGCCAAAGTTGTTTCAACGAACGTTGTGCAATCAAACGCATCATAACGAATTAACGGATCAGAATCGTATCCATATCCTTCGCCCAACGGACTGTTTATATATTTTTTTCCCAGATATTGATAGCCGATTGATTCGTTTGCACATGCACATAATAAAAATATTAAAAACAAGCAACCAATTCTTCGCATTACTAATTATGTTCTTTCAGTTGAATGCCCATATTACACAGGCGGACGGCGTCACTAACAGCAAATTCGGCAGATTCTGGCAATTGTGCCATTTTCGTCACACACGCAACAATCATATCCGTATTCAAATCGGATGCAGTTAACACCCGAACCGCCGCAACACGCACATTATCCGATGCGGCCAGCCATTTTTTCAACGTTCCTGATTCTAAACTTGAACTACGTTGTGATAAAAAAAACACAACAATCGTCAGAATAATTGCCGCTATACAAATAAATAATTTTAGGTATTTTTTTATAAATTTCATTATTGTCCCTCCTATAAAACAATTATTCACATTCCACCAACCATATGTCATAGTCGGCGTTTTGTAACGGTTTTGCGCCTGGGTTATTACGGCTCATCCAGTTGCTAAAAATCTTTTTATTTTCAGCGTTATAGATTTCCATAAATACGAACGAATCTTCTGCCTGAAAAGGATCTGTGTGTTTGCATGAACGAATGTTGATTTTCAGTTTCCCTGTAACCAACTCCGTTCCTACAGGAATAGTGTAATTTTGAACTTTCCCGGCGGTTTTGTCCATAACACTTATAACTGCGATGTCACGATCAACATACGAATACGCAGATAACGCATTTAACAAAAACAGGGGCATAATGAACAAAAATTTCAGAAATTTATTCATATTTGCCCCCATTTTATTTGTTTTGTGTTTTTGCTTATTTTGCGTTCGCAGACAAATCTTCAACGATACGTGCCTTTTTACCAGACAACTTACGCAAGAAGAACAGTTTTGCACGACGAACCTTACCATTACGAACCTTTTCGATTTTTTCAACGGCAGGCGTATATAATGGGAATTTACGTTCCACGCCAACGCCATATGATTCGCGGCGAACCGTATATGTTGCATTGTTCCCATCGCCACCGTCACGTGCAATAACGACACCTTCAAAAATCTGGATACGGAATTTATCACCATCTTTGATTTTTACGTGTACCCTTACAGTATCCCCAGCTTTGAAATCTGGAATAATTTTATCGCCTTTCATTCTTGCGATTTGTGCATCTTCTATTTTTTTAATAACGTTCATTTTTTATTTTCCTTTATTAAATCCGGACGACGTTCGTGTGTTATTGCGTCCGATTGTTCTTTCCGCCACCGTTCGATATTGCCGTGGTGACCGGACAGCAGGACTTCTGGGACACTATGTCCACGCCATACTGACGGGCGGGTATATAACGGCCATTCAAGCCCCCCGATTTCAAAACTTTCATTGGCGGTTGCCTCAAGCCCACCACCAAGCACATTATCAACCAGACGAACCGCGCTGTCAACAAAAACTTGTGCGGCAATTTCGCCCCCAGATAAAATATAATCACCGATAGACAATTCCATAATGTTATATTCGTCAATGATACGCTGGTCTATGCCTTCGTATCGACCACAGAGCAGGGTATAAACCTTATCTTCTGCATTTTCTGCAAATTTTCGAACCATTTTTTGATTCAATGCTGGTCCGCGTGGGGAAAAATATATAATTTGACCTGGGTTTTCAATTGAATCTAATGCCGCCCCTAAAACATCAGGTCGCATAACCATTCCAACCCCGCCACCGAACTGTTCATCATCAACACTGCCATAGTTATTTATGGCAAAATCCCGAATGTTTATAACTTTATATGACCAAATGTCCTTGTCTAGGGCACGCCCGACAACGCCACCTGCCAGGGTTCCTGGGAACATTTCCGGAAAAATAGTCAATATATTAAAATGCATTTTAACGTGTTTTCTGTTTGTTTTGACAATTTACGCAGACTGCGCTCAATTTTGCTATATGATCGCGAATTTCGTTCCAATCCGTTGATTTATTGACGTACAACACATCGTTGAAGCGCGCAAAGATTGTATCGTGAAATTGATTCAAATGTTTGCGTAATGGACATGTTTCTGCAGTCATGTGATGCGGACATGCTTTATAAGTCACTGGTATCATGACATTAAAGCTTGTAATCGTAGATGTTATTCTGGCACAAGATTCTGATTTTTGTTCTGTTCCTGTGGCATGAAGGCGTGCCAATTCGGTTGGGTTATGACAACCCGCGAATAAAATTGCATTATCCGCATTTTTTTCATTTATATTCATAGCTTTATTTCCTTGTTTTCTAAATCAACGGATATGGCATTAAAAGATACCATTTCCCCGTTATCTAATTCAATAATATCGCCAGCACCAAAATTTTGGAATCCGGCAACTGTTCCTATTTTTTTTTCGTCGCGAATCACCAAAAATCCGATTAAATCGGTCTGATAATACTCGCCTTCTGCCAAATTGTCTGGTAA
>JBKSNB010000066.1:0-2206 GCA_046882025.1 Alphaproteobacteria bacterium
TTTGGCTGTTTCTAATCTATTGTATTCTGTGTTGTATCCTATTTGGTCAATATTACCATTATTTAGCATTTGTAATAGATTGTTCTGTTTTGTGTTAGTATCATCAATTTCCTGTTGAATGTCTTTAGATTCTTGTTCTAAAATCTTTCTTTCTTCCCAATCGTGTACGGAAATGCCGATGTTGTGTTCTTGGGTGTTTTTTTCTGCCTCTGCCAGTCGCAAATCTTCATTTGCTGCACCTAAATTGTCGAATGTATCAGCCTTGGTTTTAAGATTTACTAATTCTGATGATAATCTAAAATGTTCTTTCGTTGAAATTTTGCCACGTGCATGTTGTATTTTGTTTCGTGTTGTTACCGCTGCCCAAAATATAGTATTTATACCGAACCCAATTGTTTTGTCCATGACGGTTGTAACAATTTTAACGCCTTCATTTTTATTCCATGATAATTTTTCATCGCCAAATATGGAAATTTTTTTGTTTGCTTCCTTTACCTTGTCCCAATGCGCCGATGTAAATGTGTCGTAACGCATAACAGCCAATGTTTCCAGGGCGACTTTTGCTTCGGCTACTTTACCTTTGTTCATTGCATATTTCATTATTTCAAATGCAATTGCCTGCGCTTTGCGCCCGTTTCGCAGGGCGCCTTCGAATGCCTTGTCCATATCACCAGAATTTTTTATATATTCCAGTGCTTCAAATAAAAATGCGGCACCTTTGGAAGAAGATGGGTCTTTGGACTGAACACGTTTCAGAATAGCATCTTTTTTTTCTAAAATTTTTACCAATCCGTCTTTTGGAGATAATTTTTCTTTACCTATGGCGTCAATAACAGTTTTTGCTTTGGGTTCAACATAAATATGACGGGCAGCACGATCAGTAAAACGTTTAAAATGTTCGTCCTTGAAATCAGACCATTTCTTGTCCCATGTTTCGGCTAAATCGCGTTCTTCTTCGAATTTTGGTATCAGTGCATTTGGACCAGTTTCATAGTTGTTGCCGTCAACGCTCTCGCTCATCCAATTTGTTATCTGAATACCACCGTTGCTAGCAAATTGTGTATAAAACGCAGATTTTTTACCATCCTTATCCGGGGCATATAATGCCTTCAGAATTTCTTTATAAACACTGGGGTCTTTGAATTGCGCCAGTTGTCTTGGATCTATTTTTTCGTTCTCTGGATCTATTGCAGCGTACAATTCATTCAAATATTCTTGCAAAGAATCGCATTGGACAGCCAAATCGTCAATTGATAATGTTATTCCAAAAACCGTTACCAATTTTTTTACGGTTTCTCTGCTGATGTTATCCAGTTTGCCTTGGTAATTTAAATTTAAATTTGATCGTAAAACACTGAGTGTTTCTTGTAATTTTTTTATAACATTCGTTGGGTGTTTAGAATAATCGCCAGATTGTAAATCTTTTAAAAATGTTCCAAAAGAATAATCATCATTAAAATGGGATGATAACAATTGTTGTAAATCAACACTTTTAGTGATTAAATCTGCTAATTTTTTAAATGTTTCTTTTTTTTGCGTGTCAACTTCTTGTGACGAAAACGCTTTATATGGGACCTCTGAATCTTTGGTTGCGAACCATTTATCTATCGGAAATGGGGCATCTGGGGCGGCACGACGTAAATCCTCGCGTTTAGAATTGATTGTACGAATTGTATCGCGGCAAATAGTATAAAAATTTTCCCAATCTTCGTCAGACAAATTTGGTTCTGGCAATTTTGTATTTAGATTGCCTTCTTTGTCTGCCCATCCTTTTTGCCCACTGGTCCTCTTATCATCCAACCATACGCGTTTTATCAAGTGACCTTCACTATCAAACGCATCATCGAAATTTTTCCCTCTCAGGTCTTTCCAACGTTCACGTCGTGGTTCGTCCATTTGGGACAGGTGATACGCCTTGAACCAATCAAGCATAAAATTTTTAAAACTTATTGTATTGTCTGCCATATCAATTCGTCCTGCATAATGATTAATTATATCAAATTTTACCTAAAAAACAAGGGGCAGGGCAGGAAAAATGAGCGTACTAATAAAAAACGCAAATTTTTCTTGCATTTGTGATAATTCTGTGTCAAAATCTGCCCCAGACAATGGTTGCCGGAGGCATAGCTCAGTTGGTAGAGCAAATGACTTTTAATCATTGGGTCCAGGGTTCGAGTCCCTGTGCCTCCACCACAAAAATTTGTTG
>JBKSNB010000067.1:0-2217 GCA_046882025.1 Alphaproteobacteria bacterium
AAACAAATTTGTCAATCGTTATTATACATCCATGCGCCAAAATTATCGTGTTGCGCCCCAGAAACGACAATCAAATTACCATTACTAACCCACTTTTTTGATAATTCCATGGGAACGACCGTATCTTTATCACCAACATAATGAACATGGGGAACTTTTGGCAAAGCATACATATCCAACGATTTATCCAATGGCATATCACCGAAATAATTTGTCCAATCCGCATGATTCAAAACCCCTGCAACCGTCACCCATCGTATTATGTTCAATTCTGGATGATTGGTTATAACCAAACCAGAAACCATTGCACCACCCGAATACCCAATCAAAACAATCGGCATGTTTTTTGCAATATCCTTAATAGCCCCTGTCATAGATTCTATGATTTCTGTTGAAAATCGCCCAGACGTCCAATCTGTCACCGAGCATTTTTCAGACATAACAAACTGACAGGGGCGCGCCAAATATACAACATTAGCATTTGTATCACGCAATGCCATTTCACGAACAATTTTTCCACGCGGTGTCGGATCAGACGTTGGACGTCCAGATGCAGAAAACGCACGACCATCGCCTTCTATATAAATATGCACTGGGGTTTGTTTATCTATTATACGTTCCCATGCCGCAATTTTATAATTCCCCGCCGATATTTCACGATACTGAAATGGTGACATATCAACATCACGCACACCCGCACACCCGCACAACAATAAAAGCAGCATAATTTTTTTAATCATAATGCTTAAAGAATTTATTTGTTTCTTTTAATATTTTAATTGTTGAATCTAATCCATGACCATGAACAACATATGTATCATCTGGTAAATTCATATCATATATTTTTGATATAGATTGTTCCAACGCGCCCTTGTCCCCGCCTGGCAAATCATAGCGTCCAAACCCATCACGAAAAACCGTATCCCCAGACAATAAAATTTTATATTCTGGGAACCAATATATCACAGACCCCGCCGAATGCCCCGGCGTTTCAATTATTTCCATATCTACATTGGGTAAAACCCGAACCCTGCCGGGGGTCAGTTCAGACGGCACGTCATGATGCGAACACAAATGTTCCAGACCAAACATATCTAATATTTCATTTCCCCAACCAATCAAATTTTTATCTGCCGGATGCAAATACCATAATGCACCATATTTCTTGGCCAACTTTGGTGCCGCTGAAATATGATCAGGATGTCCATGTGTGGAATATATTGCGCGCAGGTTCAAACCACGCGAATCCAGCAAACGCATCCAATCATCGGCATTACCCCACGCATCAAATACAACACAATCTTTACCGCGACACACCAACACAGAATTTGTATTCTGTGGTTCCATACGTAATATTTCGAAACTATTTTGTTCGTTTGGCATTCTTTTTAACCGCGACAGTTTTTTTAGAACCCTTTTTATTCCCAGAAATAATTTCTTTGATTTCATCACCGGTCAACGTTTCACGCTTTAATAATTCTTCGGCCAAACGTTTAACTGTTTCTTTATTCTTGGTCAGCAAATGAACCGCATCCTTATGCGCATTGTCCAACCACGCACGAATTTCAGCATCAACCATTTCAGATGTTTTTTCAGACGCAGATTCCAACGGACTGCGTGTTCCAAAATTATCGACCTGTTTTATCGCCGCCAATCCAATTTTATCCGACAACCCCGCAGTAGTTATTGAATAACGCGCCAAACGTGTTGCCATATCAATATCGCTTTCTGCACCTGTTGTGATTTTGTCTTTACCAAAGAAAACTTCTTCGGCACCACGACCTGCCAAAGCGACGGCCAATTCTGCGCGAATTTCAGAAATTGTCATGGAAACTTTATCATCAATCGGCAAATGTTGAACCATACCCAACGCACGTCCACGCGGAACAATCGTTGCCTTGTGTATAGGGTCAGTGACGTCCGCATATGCAACACTAACGAACGCATGTCCTGCTTCGTGATAGGCAGTCAATTTGATATCTTCTGGACGCATTTTGCGGTTTTTCTTTGGCCCCATCAAAATTTTATCGCGCGCTTCATCTAAATCAAATTTTTGAATTTTATCATGTTTTTCACGCACGGCGTGTAATGCGGCCTCGTTCAGTAAATTTTCTAAATCTGCGCCTGAAAAACCGGTTGTTCCGCGTGCAACATCCATCAACGATACACCATCTGCCAACTTAAATTTTTTAGAATGCAAATCTAAAATCGCACCCC
>JBKSNB010000068.1:0-11366 GCA_046882025.1 Alphaproteobacteria bacterium
ATTTATTGATGTTGGTGGCGAATTTACAACTGCATCTATATGGACAAATCGCGGATGCGTATGGTTTGATAAAATTCCAAATTCCATGACCGCAATTACAATGGATTTGTCTGAAAAATTGGGGATTGATTTTGATGAAGCAGAACGAATAAAACGCAACGTTGCGTCTTTAATTCCCCAGGAAATGGATCGTTTTACCCCCGCAGATACAGAATATGCATTTCAGCGTTCTGATGTAAACGATATAATAATTCCGCACGTTGTTGATATTATCGGAAAAATCAAGGATTTGTCCGCAAACGCAGTATGCAAATACAACCCAACTAAAATGATTATTAGTGGTGGCGGCGCATCAATTGATGGATTGGTTGATTTTTTTGAAAACGCATTTGGTATTTCCGCCGAAAGAATGTTTCCAGACGCATCTGTCAAGGCATTATCTGATTACATTTGGAAATTACAGGAACCAAAACGTAATAATATTATTGCACGACGAAATTGCATATCAACGATAGAAAATAAAATACGCAAAATATTCGTCAAACGGCCCAAGAAACAAAAATTCATTCCGATTTTACCCAGCACATTATGCTTTAATATGCGCAAACGAGAAACATATTCTATGTTTAATGCCGGCGGCATTTCAATGATACACGTTGATATTATGGACGGTTTTTATGTAAATAAAATCGCAGGCAGTATAAACGAATTAAAACTAATTAATGCAAATTCTGGGGCACACCTGCACGTTCATTTAATGACCGAATCGCCATCTGCCTGGGCCAAGGACGCAATTGATGCCGGCGCAGATACGGTAATAATATCAACCAACACATCTGGGGTAAAAAATGCGATTCACGAAATCAAGGCCGCCGGCAAACGATGTGGTATTGCATTAAATCCGGAATCATCTGTTGAGATTCTAAAACCTGTGTTACGAAATATTGATGAAGTGATGGTTATGGCGGTATCCCCAGGGGCAGCGGGACAATCATTTAACCCAGATATTTTACATAAAATATCTATTCTTGCCGCGACACGTAAAAAATACGGATTAAAATTTTTAATTTCTGTCGATGGTGGTATAAACGATAAAACCGCACAAATGTGTTGGAATGCGGGCGCAGATTTACTGGTCAGTGGTTCTTATCTTGCTAAATCATCTGACTTTCCATTGGCGGTTCAGAGCTTGTTAAAACACACTAAATAAAAACTTAATCATTAATGACTATTTTTCTGCCACCATCATGTTCTGTAATATAAACATGAATTGTATTTTCCGGCAAAACATCAGATGCAATATCCGGCCATTCTATTAACGTAATATCATTTGCTATAGCATACGGTAATCCGATTTCTTCTAATTCAGACGCATCGCCGACCCTATATAAATCAAAATGCGATATCCCATCATAATTCTGAACGATTGTAAATGTAGGACTCGGCACCACAGTATCGGCGCCACGCAGGGTCCGAATAATTTCGCGCGCGATTTCTGATTTTCCCATACCCAAATCCCCATGCAGTGCAACCGTTACAGGCGCACGCAACGTTTTGGCAAAATCTGCCGCCCATGCACGTGTTTCATCCAAAGAATTTGATATAAATTCCATTTAACGAACCTTTGTTAAATCGACCATAAAAACTTTTTTTGGTAAATTTGTTTTTGGCATAGCATCCGCGTTCTGCGCCTTTAATGCCGCCACCGCACGATTGGCATCGCCTTTTGATTGATATTGATAACGCACCAACAACGTAAACACGCCTCGCTTTATCAGGATATCTGCCCCATATGCCTCGCCTTTTTTGTCTGGTAAATACAAACCTTCTACAGCAATAATTTCTTTAAAATCAACCATCTTATAATACCCTTTTATTCAACCAACAACAAATCGTCTTCCAATCTATGTATAGTGTCACGAATATCCGCCGCCTCTTCAAATTCCAGATTTTCCGCTGCGCGTTTCATCTTTTGTGTCAGTGTTTTAATTTCTTTACGAATCGCATCAGCATCCATAACACCATCTTTATTATACACGAATTTTCGTTTTGCATCCGTTTTTTCTTGTTTTTCTATAACTTCGCTAAACACTGCCTTAGAAATCGTTGTTGGTATTATTCCATGTTCCTGATTATACGCCATTTGCTTTTCACGCCTGCGCGCCGTTTCATCCAGCGCATATCGCATTGATTCTGTTATTGTATCTGCATATAAAATAACCCGACCATTTGCATTACGTGCCGCCCGTCCAATTGTTTGAATCAAACTGCGCGTTGAGCGCAAAAAACCTTCTTTATCGGCATCCATAATTGCGACCAATTCACATTCAGGAACATCCAACCCTTCGCGCAATAAATTAATGCCGACCAACACATCATATTTACCCAGGCGCAAATCACGCAATAAATCTATACGTTCCAGGGTATCAATATCACTGTGCATATAACGTGCCCTGACGCCATTTTCGTTCAAATAGTCGGTTAATTGTTCTGCCATTTTTTTCGTCAGCGTTGTGACCAATGCCCTGCCCTTAATAGATTTTAATTCGCCCAGCAAATCATCAACCTGATGTGCAATTGGTCGAACATCACATATCGGATCCAACAGACCCGTTGGGCGAATAACCTGTTCAGAAACGATTCCACCCGATTGTTGCAATTCCCATGGTCCTGGCGTTGCAGATACAAATATCGTCTGGGGACGCAAAGCATCCCATTCATCAAATGTTAATGGCCTGTTATCCACACACGACGGCAAACGAAATCCATATTGCGCCAATGTTTCTTTACGTGCCCTGTCCCCACGCGACATTGCACCAATTTGCGGAACGGTCACATGACTTTCATCAACAAACAAAACCGCGTCTTTTGGTAAATATTCAAACAGTGTTGGTGGTGGCTCACCCGGGGCGCGCCCCGTCAAATATCGTGAATAGTTTTCAATACCGCGACACGTCCCTGTTGATGCCATCATTTCAATATCAAAATTAACCCGTTCACGCAGACGCTGTTCTTCCACATATTTCATATTATCATGAAAATATTTTAACCGTTCGTCTAAATCAACGCGTATATTATCAATTGCCTGTAACACCGATGGCATAGGTGTCGCATAGTGTGAATTTGGATAAACCGCGATTCTGTCCATAGACGACAATTTTGCACCGGTCAACGTATCAAATTCCCATATTGCCTCAACCTCATCACCAAAGAAAGATACTTTCCACGCCCTATCCGCCATATGCGCCGGAAAAATGTCCAGTGTGTCACCACGAATCCGAAAATCCCCACGCGCAGGCGCAACATCATTACGCTTATATTGAATATCAACCAACGAATGTGCCGCATCCGATACAGAAATTTTATCCCCAACATGTAAAATAAACCGCATACCCGCATATTCGTCTGGCGACCCGATTCCATATATAGACGACACCGACGAAACAACAATAACATCACGACTTTCCAACATAGCACGCGTTGCACTATGGCGCATACGATCCAATTGTTCATTTATAGACGCATCCTTGTCAATATATGTATCTGTTGTTGGGACATATGCCTCTGGCTGATAATAATCATAATACGACACAAAATATTCAACATGGTTTTCAGGAAAAAACGATTTCATTTCGGTATATAACTGCGCCGCCAAAATTTTATTTGGTGCCATTAGTAACGCCGGCCGCCCTAAATCAGCAATAACATTAGCCATTGTAAATGTTTTGCCTGATCCCGTAACACCCAATAAGACCTGGGAACGTTTTCCCGAATCAACCCCTGCAACCAATTCCGCTATTGCGGTTGGCTGATCACCCATCGGTGCATAAGAACTGTTAAGATTAAATATACTTTTTTTGTTCACAAACACTAATATAATATTTTATAATCAAAATACAAGGACGGAGAGAGTGCCATTAAAACAACGTTATAAGCGTCGTATTTTATGGACCAGCATATCTTGTGCTGGGGTTTTGGTTTTGGCGTATATAATTGTCCCCCCAGCAATAAACATTGATTATTTGAAGCCCAACATCGAAAAAACCATCGTTGAACAAACTGGGGTACAGGTTGCAATAAAGGGGCCTATAAAATTTAGTTTGCTTGGTTCTGCGAACATTGTTGCCCGTGACATAGATACACCAATCGGAAACATTGACCAAATATCAATGTCCATCCCCCTGCGATATATATTTAATACAAAAAACGCGAACTTGAATAGCGACATTGACGTATATGGTGCAAATGTAAAAATCACATCTTTGATTCCAACGGATTTTAATCACAACATCACCATATACGATTCACGTGTTTTTTTCATAAATAAAGAATATAAAATTATTCGTGCAAATATAGTTGATGGTGCTTTTAATGGCAGCATTCGCACATCACAACACAAATATGACATTGCATTTAATAACGGTGATTTCATTGTTAAAAACAATAACAACAACCTTGAAATATCTGGTCAAATATATTCTGACGGCACGGCACGTGGTGGGTTACACATAGAAACAGATGATGTAAATCGTTGGTTTGAATTTTCAGAACCAAAAATAAACCGTCACGTCAGTGCAACGATGAATTTTGATTGGGATGGTGGATATGGCTTTGAATTTACAGACATTCACGCAAACGAATTAAACGGAAACATCACACTTAAACCCGATGGATTTAGGATAATTCAATTGTCCGCAAATAATGTAAAATACGATTTATCTTTTTTAACGAAACCAAACAAGATCTTTTACAAAACCGATTTTGATTTAGATTTTTATGGTGACATAACATTAAACAAACATAGATTTAAACACTTAAAAATAAACGCATCTGGAAACGACAAACAAATTAACATATCAGATATAGTCGCCGATAATATATCCATCGCTGGGGGATATATTAACGCGAATGGCGGACACGATATAAACCTAAAAATAAAACGTGGGGACCACGAAACGAGTTGCCTGTTTAATGGAACACCCAATAATTGGGAATGTTCAAAATTTACATATGGCAACATATCTGGGGATTTAATGGTATCTGGCGATACATTTACCGCAACAATATCTTCGTCTGAACCCATGCCCAGTTTAGATTTAATACGTAATGCATCACAACCACTTGGAACATCTGGAACAATTAATTTTTCGTTTTCTGACCGGGCTGGTTTTTTAACAGTAAGTCCTGATGAAATTAGCCCAACATTTACATTTGCAACAGATGTTTCTCTGCAAGACATAAACATGCGATTTGGTTTCTTGCCGCCATTTATGCTGACGGCCAATGGCGATTTAACAACAACCGACAAAACAATTACATTTATCCCCCAAAACAAAGATTGGACGCTATCGGTATTTAATAAAAGTTTTCAAATCACAGGTACAAACTTAAAACAATGGTTCCAAAACCATCAAGAATTACGTTTTCTGAATGATATACCGTATGCGGCATCAGGGATATACGATAATGGATACATATCAGATCTAACATTAATACTTGCTGATCAAATTTTTACTGGATCATCAAACAAAGAAACAATTACTCTGACCACCAACGAGTTAAACCTTGATAAATTTATAAACCAAGATTTCTTACAAAATTTTGAAGAACAATCTTTCCTGACCCAACATCCAATAATCGCATTATTTGACGTACCATTTAATATTGCACTATCTGCAAAAAAAATCATATTTGATGATACAGAATACAATAATTTTGTTTATTCACTGCAAAACAATTCACAAAACACATCTATATCCGATAACGACCGCGGCAACCTGCTGACCACAATCACCAAGGACGCAGATACAAACGATTACAAAATTATTATTCAATTAAATAAATTTTTAATTGATGGCGGACTGCTAACCTATGACATGCCAATAAATGTATATAATTCAACCGCCACAGGCAATATAAACATGCAAACCAATGGCAAAATAGCAAATGATATTTTATATAACCTGAATGGCGATATAGATATAACATTTGATGGCGGTGAATTTATCGGTTTTGGCACAGACGACCTGTATGCTTCTGCGGCAAATATTGGTATCTTAAATGCAGAATACGCAATATCAAACGCTTTAACGGGTGGTATCAGTAAACTCAAACAAATGCGCATTATTGGAAAATATGAAAACGAAACATTTACAACAACTAAGCCTGTTACCATATCACTGCGTCACACAGATATCACCGGTTTATTAAATATATCTGATGATAACATTGATGGATTGTTTCAAATAACATTACGCGGAACATCGCCTGCCCCAACACCAATTGAATTACACATAGGGACAAACAATTCCCGAACATATTCGTTATCTGAAATAATGACTAATTTTGATCCTGAATATATGCGAACATTTGTTCAAACACATAACCAGTTCTAAAAAAACACGGTCCTTTCGGACCGTTTTTATTTAGTTCTTTTTACGTATTTGTATATGAACATCACGCAATTGTTGTTCTGTAACCTCATTTGGTGACCCCATCAACAAATCTTGACCGCGTTGGTTTGCAGGAAACGCCACCGTTTCACGAACACTATCGCCAAACCCTGTAATTTCCGAAACCAACCTATCAATACCAAACGCACATCCGCCGTGTGGTGGCGCACCATATTGGAATGCAGTATACAAAGCCGCAAAATTCTTCTCGACAGCATCTAATGGGTAACCCGCGATATCAAAACATTTTTTCATAATTTCAGGGTTATAGTTACGCAACCCACCACTACAAATTTCCAACCCATTTAACACCATATCAAACTGCGCCGCTTTAATAGAAAAAGGATCACGAGTTGATAATTCTTCCAATGTTGCCATTGGATAAGAGAACGGATTGTGTGTAAACTTTGGTGCACCACCACGTTCTTCATCAGGTTCAAAGAACGGGAACGCTTCAATCCAACAGAACGCAAAATCACGTTAATTTATTAAACCCAAATCTTCGCCCAACTTTATACGCAATTTGCCTGCGGCTTTTGCTGCCTTTTCTGCATCATCACAAATAAAGAACAACGACGAATTGTCACCTGCGATTTTGTGCAGTTTTTCAATTCTTGCCTCATCTAACTTTTTCGCAACCGGTCCCTTGGCTTCATCGGCAAACACAATATATCCCAATCCACCCAGTTCCAATGCTTTAACCGCAAATTCACCCAATTTATCAAACCATGAACGTGGTTTATCTGATGAATTTGGTGCAGGAATCGCACGAACAACCGCACCATTTTCAATTGCATTTGCAAAAATGCCGAAATCAGACCCGCAGAATATTTCCGTCACATCAGAAATAATTATTGGGTTACGTAAATCGGGCTTATCTGTTCCATATTTCAACATTGCATCATCAAATGTAATATGTGGAATTTCTGGACAAACATTTGCATCAGGTGCAAATTCGCGAACCAAATCCGGCATAACCGCTTCACCAACTGCCTGAACATCTTTGACATCAACAAAAGACATTTCAAGATCTAATTGATAAAATTCTAACAATCTATCTGCGCGTAAATCTTCATCACGAAAAGTCGGCGCAATTTGAAAATATCTATCAAATCCAGATACCTGCAACAGTTGTTTAAACATTTGCGGCGCCTGAGGTAACGCATAAAATTTTCCATGATGTAATCTGGACGGAACCAAAAAGCACCGCGCACCTTCTGGGGAATCGGCAGTTAAAATAGGAGTTTGAAATTCAGAAAAACCCAAATCCCACATTTTATCACGCATCCATTTAATCATACGATTACGAGTTAAAATTGTTTTGTGCAATTTTTCACGACGCAAATCCAAAAATCTATATTTATATCTTAATTCTTCACTAACATCATCATCACCAAACACTTGGAATGGCAAAACATCTGCATTTGTTAAAATATTCCATGATTTAGATTGAATTTCTATATGCCCTGTTGGGATTTTATCATTTATTGCATCTGCATCACGCGCAACAACCGTTCCAGTAATTTGAATTACAGATTCAGGACGAATTTTTTCCAATTCTGCATCACCGCCATCAAAAACGACCTGGGTTATACCATAATTATCGCGCAAATCGACAAACAACAGCGAACCATGATCACGTTTACGATGAACCCATCCAGACAGAACAACCGTTTCACCAACATTTTTTTCGGTCAGTTCGCCACACGTATGTGTTCTATACTTTGATTTCAAAGATAACATTTTTACACCTTGTATTTATTTTAGTGCAGAAAAAAGAGATTTCTTCCGGCACCCAAACAATCTTAAACACAGGGGCGCTAAGATTTTTTCGCGCGGTGCCACCCTGATTTATTGCTTTTATATGGGTTTTGAATATTCCGTGGTTGTCAGTCACATCATCACATTCGCACCCTGATGTATGCACGATATGATATACCTAAAATATAGAATTTGCAAGAATTATCAAATATTGATAAAATATACCCTAAAAAGGGAGACATTTCATCATGAATTCATTTGTTGGCGAAGTATTCGGGTATTTATCTGGCGGGTTAACCACCCTGGCCTTTTTACCCCAAACAATAAAACTAATAAAAACCAAAAATGTTTCTGGTCTGTCCAGGACAATGTACATAACATATTGCACTGCATTGATATGCTGGATTGCATATGGCATATACCTTAATTCTGCACAAATTATATTTTTTAATTCTGTCACATTGGTTTTTAATGCGATAATTTTATACATGACATTTAAATACCATAAAAAAACACAACGTAAACGCAAATGATTCTGATTGGATATATCTTTACAATATTAAATTATATTAGTTATTGCCTCAGCCGATTCGCAAAAACTAAACTGGCAATGCTGTATATGGATTTATTATCCAAGATATTTATGATTATCGCCCTGTATTGTTTTGGTTCAATCAGCGGCAGTTTATTATTTGTTGTTTCCTTTATATTATTAATCGTCGTCACATTAAAGGAAAAAAGTACCAAAGATTGGCCATTTGGATACAGTTTATTCCAATTTATGTATCTGGCAATATTGATTGCAACATTTGAGGGCATCGCATCAATATTGGTGTTTATTACCCTATCCATAAAACTGTATGCGTTGTGGTGGATGCGTCCCCAGGGAATACGCATGCTTGGAATCATCGCCAGTTTATTTTTTATTGCGTATCAATTGGTAATTCATAATTGGGCGGGAATACTTGAAATCTGCGTCATTGCCAGCAATGCAACATCATTTTTGAAATATAAGAATAAAAATGTATAAACCCCGCATACGATTTTTGATATAATATCACCAATTTAAACGAGAGAGAGAAACCCCATGAAACAGAAAAAAACAAACATAAAACAAACAAAAAAAACGAAACAACCGACAAAACCAAACAGACATATATTTATCAAAGTTCTTGTTTTAATATTGGTTGTGTTATTAGCGACGTGCGCATTTATATTTTTCAGATATAACAAAACATCTGAATACGGCATTTCGCCATATAAAACCCAGAAACAATGGCAGGCATCATACGTTTTACCCGAATACAACCCAAACGTTGAAATCACCGGTCAATACGACAAATCACTATCTGCAAAATGTGAAAATGGAATTTTTGTTGGTCAAAAACAAGATGATGTTATTGCGTGGCGTGGCATTCCCTACGCAACACAACCTGTGGGTGAACGCCGTTTCAGACCTGCAATTGCGCCAAAAAAATCAGACAAAGTGTTTCAGGCCTATTATTATGGTCCATCCTGTATGCAACCCATTGATAAAACAGGCGGTGAATTGTCGTCACAATATCATCAGGGCGAAGATTGCCTGAACCTGAACATATGGTCAAATGTAAATGGCGCCCCCAACAAACCGGTATTAGTATATATCCACGGTGGTGGTTGGTTGCAGGGCGGAACCGCAGACCCACTATATAACGGTCAATTTTTTGCACAGTTTAATCCAGACATAATTGTTGTCACTGTCACATACCGCATGGGTATGATGGGGATGATAAATCTGTCATCTTTCCCAGACGGGGCTGATTACATCACATCAACCAGCAACAATCTGCTTGATTTGGTTCAATCGTTAAAATGGATAAAAAATAACATTGCATCTTTTGGTGGCGACCCAAACAACATAACCATTGCGGGCGAATCGGCTGGGGGTGCGGCTGTATCTGCGCTGTGCATAATACCATCTGCACGTGGATTATTTCAAAAGGCCATCGCCATGAGTGGTTCTGCCACTCAAGGCAGCGATATTGAAACAACATATTTATTACCTGATGCTATCAAGCGCGCATTTAACACCGAAAGTGTTTCCGATATTCAAAACATAGATTTTGAAACCCTGCGCGAATATTGGGATATCAACAATGCAGATTTATACAGTTTATTAATACGTGACGATTTAATTTATCCTGCGGATCCGTATTTTGCATGGGAAAACGGAAAAACCAAAGACCTGATTATTATGCAGGGGCATACATCAAACGAATTCCGTTATTTCCAAGATGTTTTTGGTGGTGACCTTGACTTTTTCAACGCTATCAGTGATGTGGCCGCACTCGTAGATGAAGAAGCCGGAACGGACGAATTCCGTTCAGATTTATCTGATTATATATCTGCCCTGCAAAATCTTGGCTATTCTGATTCAGACCTTATAAACCAATACATGAACGATAAAACTTTGTCATCTGGGAATACGTACCAGGCGATTCAACATGCAAACAATGGTGGCATTGGTTACAGTTACACATTTGAAAAAGAATATGCCTATCCTGAATATCTGGGGGCGGCCCATGCCGTAGATTGTGCATATTTATTCGGAACATTTGATGGTGTTCATACATTGGGAACACGTCACGATGTTGACCTGGCACTTGAATTTCAAAAAATGATTGCGAATTTCTGTAAAACAGGCAATCCATCAACCGACAAATACACGTGGCCAACATATAATAATGATACGCGTATAAAAATGATGATTGGTGACAACATGCGCACCGAACAAAACCCCGAAGGCGCGCGTGTTGATGCAACAATGCGTATGATTCAAAGCAACCCAAAATTCAGATATATGGATTCATTTGCGACCCTGCTGCCGTTGGTTGCAGAACGCTATCCGGAAACATATGATAATTTTGTAACAACCATGTTGGACACATCACCAGAAAAATAATATTGATTTTTAGGCATAACCCGTTATAATACGCGCATCACTTGCCCTAATAGTCTAGTGGTAAAACACGTCCTTGGTAAGGACGAGTCGCAAGTCCGATTCTTGCTTAGGGCACCAGATAAACAAAAAAAACAAATACAAATATTTATACTGCTTGTTGGTATTTTAACCACTAGATCTAAAATTATTCTATTTTTTTAACTGCTGTTTTT
>JBKSNB010000069.1:0-2366 GCA_046882025.1 Alphaproteobacteria bacterium
GTTATATCGGAAAATTATAGGTTTGATGTTGGTGGTTTTGAATCTGATGGTGTTTATCAGAATTCTGGTAAAATGTGGATTGATTCTGGCGATGTTACAATCAATGGCGATGTTATGGCTGGGGATTTGACGATTGGTTCGGATAGTGAATATTTGACGGCATCTATTGACGGGAATGTTAGTGAAGGCCTTCATTTCAAGAATGTTCAACGTTTGAATATTGCTGGGGACTATGATTTTTCAAGTAATAGCAGTTTTAGTGGTGTTATTTTGCCTGATGGTCAAATCCCAGGCAGTTATTGGGCACACATAGATTCAGATGGTATTGTTACAAATGCGCTGGATGGTGCCCCGTTGATATCTGTGGGCAAGATGTTTAATTTTGATTTAGCAGCAGGTACAGATGTTATGGATTTGTTCAGTGATAGTCAATTTCGTCTTACATTGTTTGATATCGCAGATGTTGATGATGTAGTTTGGTTGGTTAATGCGGACGGTGGTGTTAACAATGCTGACGATATGATTAATAATTTTTATGTCAGGTATTGTAATTCTGATGGATCGATTTGTGTTGATTATCCAGATATTGCTAATTTGATTCAGCGTAATATTGCAGATAATGGTTTGTTTCGTGATATATATGTAACGTTTGATTCGTCATGGTTGGTGTCTTATATACAAAAAATTCAACCAGTGGTCGGTGGGGTGCCTGGGCATAGCGATTCGGAATATGCGGCTGCTGGAATATTGGATGACGTGATAGAAAAACAATTACACGTTAATGGATTTTATAATCCCCCCCCCAGCAGTGTGTTGCCTGTGATATTCGGTGGAACGAATTTATATGATATGTCGGTTGCGCTAAATGAACGTATGAATGCGTATTTGAATCAGCATGACGGTCGTATTTATCAACGCTTTTCGCGTTTATTTGAAGCGCGCGATGCGGAACAGGCACTGGGTAACGTTGTCTTGAACGAACATACATATTTCCGTAATTTTGAAGACAGAATGATAGATGAATTTTTATGGAATCGTAATCGTAATTTGAACAAGGCCTGGTTGGATATAGATTATGGTTTTTATAATCAAAGTGTTTCGGAAAATATTGATGCGGATGGTTCGCGATTCGGATTGTCTGGGGGCTTTGATTGGCGTCAAGACAATGGGTTGATTTTGGGGTTATCGGCACACTTTAACCATTTGAACAGTGATGCGACCGATTCGTTTGATATTGGATATTTGCCGTCTGAATCGATTGCTGGCCATGTTGATACATCCGTCACAGACAACAATATTGGTATCGGTGCGTATATGATGCAAAATCTGGGGGTAAGTACGCGTTTGTATGGTAATGCGTTCCTTGATTTGCATATGTTTGATATAGATCGTGATCAAAACTATGTTTCTGGGATTACAGGGGATGGAACGGCATTTAGTATTATTTCAGAATGGGGGTTGTTGCATGATTGGCTGAATCAATATATAACGGGTAATCTGTATGCGCGTGTTGGATATAATACGGGGCTGGATATAACTGAAAAAAGTGCGGGTTCTGATTATATGGATATGACATCTGATGGGTATGCGATTTTGACACCAGGTTATACACTGACGGCACAAAAGCGTATATATCCGTCATCATGGTTCCAGATTCGACCCTATGCGTCTGTTGGTGCGGAATATGATGTCCTGGGGGCGCCGGACCAGATTAAATATAAATTCGCAATTGCAGACAAATATACTGATTATGATGTTGAAATTAATCCGTTGTGGATAAATGCGGGGGCAGGGGTGGAATTGGTTTCCGCCACAGGTTTCCAGTTTGGCTTGGATTATCGTTATCAGCATAATTCAGATATCCAGTTGCATAATTTCAAGTTATCTGGGTCATACAGATTTTAAGGTAATTTTATACTGGACTTGAATTTTTAATGTTTTTGATATAGAATGTCGGACATGCGCCCTTAGCCCAGCTGGATAGAGCATCGGATTTCTAATCCGCAGGTCGCAGGTTCGAATCCTGCAGGGCGCGCCAAGTTTTCTGCGAAATTGTTTGTTGTGTGTTTTTTGACAAGCAGTTTCGTGGGGCACCTATGGGGCAAATTAAATAACACCTCATAAATTTTCATAACATATTCGGTGGTTAGATTCGTCTTATGTTGCGGGTTTTAATTGTCCCGCAATTGCCCCACGGTAAAAAACACGAATCTAAAATACTTGTAATTCTGCGGAAAAATCCTAAATGTAAATCTGATTAGTAGTCAGATATGCAGATACAAGACAAAGAAAATGATATACAACGTTGTCCGTCCGTCCGCAAATTATTAGGGTGTTCGGATACCAAAGGAATGATAAAATGGCAA
>JBKSNB010000070.1:0-2070 GCA_046882025.1 Alphaproteobacteria bacterium
GTTGCCACGGTCACTATCGTTCCCTCGCAATGACAAAAGAGAGTTATGAGCATTATCCAGAATAACTGACAATTCCCCACCTGTGTTATCGTGCGCGACACAGGGAAAATAACAATACAGGTAAAAAAACAAACCGCCCAAACGGGCGGTATTTTTTACCCATTTAAAACCATGTCCAGGGTTGGAAAACTTTAAGTAATCCCAATGCGGTGCGTTTATCGGCAAACGTATGTCCACAACGTGGGCAAACCAAGAACGGCGCAACCATTGCCTTCATTTTTTTGAACGCCAACATCCAAAGGATAAAACCGATCAACCACGCAGCAATGACCAATCCCCAGGCACCATAACTGAAATATTCATTTACACTGTCGGTTATTGTTTTGATAACTGTGACATCTGATTTTTCCAAATCGTTATAAATCTTGGTTGCAACACCCCATGACGATGGGCGCCATGGATAAACGTGTTTGATGCCATAATCAGTCAACAATGTTGTCCCCAGGCCACCTGTCTGACTATCCAACACACCCTTGATTGCGGCATCAATCATTTTATCAACCTCTGTTTGGGCAATTTTAGTCAAATCTTTTTCAACTTTATCTAATTGTTGATTAACCATTTTCGCGGTATTATCAACCTTTGCAATACCCGCATTCGCTTTATCAACAGTTGTATCAACCTTGTCAATGGCATTGTCCACTGAACCTGTTTTAATACCAAACTTTGATGCAAGTCCGGTTATTTTTTTTGCTGTTGCGGTCTTTTCCTTGACCGTCGCTGTTTTTTCCTTGGCAACAGCAGTTGTATCCGTCACCTTATCAACAACACCTTCGGCCATTTTTACCTGGTCAATGGCGACACCGATTGGTTTTTCCAGGTTTATTGACTTTTTGATACTCTGCAACATTTTTTGATATTGTTCGTTGATATTGCGTTGCAAATCGTAAAACATCGCAACAACAATAGATTTCTTAATCGGGCCTGAATAATGATTTTTTATGTATAATGGGAACCATGCGACAAATACAACCCAAATAACAGAAAGTATTACAAATGTTCGTTTGGTTATCGTTATAAAAGACGCTTTTTTTGCAACGGTTTTTGCACCGCCCTGATCAATGACTTCGACTTGTTTTTTGACATGTTCACTCCTTTCTTTAATCTTGTTTAGAATTGTATTCTGAAATAAATTTTTCCTTGAATTCTGTGAATTTACCGGATTCTATTGCCGCACGAATATCACGCATTAAATCCTGATAAAACCATAAATTATGTTGGGTCAACAATGTTGCACCTAAAATTTCACCACACTTTACCAGGTGATGTATATATGCGCGTGATAATTTGCATGCTGGGCATCCACATTTTTCATCCAGTGGGCGCGTATCATCCGTAAAGCGCGCATTTTTCATATTCATTGTGCCATGACGTGTAAATGCCTGGGCGGTTCGACCAGCACGCGTTGGCATAACGCAGTCAAACATATCAATTCCACGTTCAACCGCGCCCAAAATATCCAACGGTGTTCCGACACCCATTAAATAGTGTGGCTTGTCTGCCGGCAAATGCGGAACAACCGTTGAAATCATATCAAACATAACTGACTGGGGTTCGCCGACCGCCAATCCGCCAATTGCGTAACCATCAAAACCTATTTCTGTTAATTGATGTGCCGATTTTTCACGTAAATCAGGAAAATCAGCACCCTGGACAATGCCAAATATGCCATAACCATCGCGATCAATAAATGCATCTTTACTGCGTTTTGCCCAGCGTGCAACCATATCAACGTTTTGTTCGGCACGTTCACGTGTCGTTGGCAAGTGCAAGCATTCATCCAGAACCATTGTTATATTCGAATCTAACTGATGCTGGATATGGACAGAATCTTCGGGGCGTAAAAAGTGTTTTATTCCGCCGTCAATGTGCGATGTAAATTGAACACCATCTTCGGACATTTTTACCAGGTTTGACAACGACATAACCTGAAAACCGCCACTGTCCGTCAAAATTGGTCCAGACCACCCACTAAATTTATGCAGACCGCCCATTTTTTCAACCAAATCA
>JBKSNB010000071.1:0-11423 GCA_046882025.1 Alphaproteobacteria bacterium
CCCTTAGCGAAAAATTCATAGAAACTAATGCAATATCAAATTGTACCATATGGCGATATGTCTTTAAACGCAATTTTTTAAAGAAAAACAAACTAATTTTTGCACACAGCCGAATTTTTGAAGATATGTTATTTATACCAGATGCTATGCGATTAGCAAATTATGTTTTAACAATCCCAGGCACTTATTATCATTATGTATTTAATTCAAATTCGTTATTAAACAAAGCATATACTGCGAATCACCAAGAACAATATGAATATGCATCAAAACACTTACATACATTTATAAAAAAACATGAATTAGAGGAATACGTAAATCACTGCACAAGACATATAACTTATTATAAGTTTTTGTTTTTGAAGATATTTAAAACGGTTTATTTCACAAACACAAAAGAAACAAGATATTTTGTATTTGGGTTAAGAATTTTCAAAAAAGGTGCAAAACAGTGAAAAACTTTTTTCTAACAAGTCTATGTTAAAAAAAAATAAAAACACTAAATCAATGTTCGCAGACTAATTTTTCTATCATCGGCGATTACTATATCGCCGTATGTTATTCCGAATGCACGAACCGCAGAAAACGCATCACGCATACCAAACATCTCAGGATTATAGATTGGATATACACCACGCGACAAACACAACTGGTTTGCAACAATTTCACTGCCACACACAGAAATAACCGGAACATCAGGACGACGGCACGCAATTTCAACACTGGTATTTCCATCCATATCAAAAACGACTATTGCTGGTGATTTATTCAATCGCGCCATTGAAACCACCGAACGCGACCAATCATTATCCGCACCACAATCAACGTCAGACCAATCATATGGATTCGCAATTGTGTCCATATCAGCAAACGATAAAATCTTGGCCATTGTTTCAATCGCCAATGTCGGATTTATGCCGACCGTTGTTTCCTCTGACGTCATGGTTGAATCAACACGCAGATATGCGGATGTCGCGACATCTGAAATCTCTGCCCGCGTAGGGAATTCAGATTCCACCATTGATGCCAACATTTGCGTTGCCATTATCACCGGTCGATTCATAGACCGACACATACGAATTATTTTGCGTGATATAGATGGAACCTGTTCAAATGGAACCTCTATCGCTAAATCACCACGCGCAACCATTACTGCATCAGATGCAACAATAATATCGTGCAAGTCATCCAATGCCTGGGGTCGTTCTATCTTGGCAATTATTTTTATCGGCTTTGATGTGCGCGCCGTTATAAAATCACGCACAGATTCAATATCTGATGCGCGTTGAACAAAACTGACCGCAACAAAGTCAGGATCCTTGGTTATGGCATATTCCAAATCCTGAATATCCTTGGGCGTTAAAACGGGCGTATCTATCAGTGTATCCGGCAAATTAAAACCACGCCGCGACCATATTTCATTCCCGCGGACAACCGTCGCGGTAACAGAGCCCGGTTTCACATCCGAAACACGCATTTCTATTTTACCATCGTTTAATAAAACCCTGTCCCCAATGCGCAAAGATTGCAACACGTCATCATGCGGCAGGCACACACGTCGCGAATTTCCCGGTCGCCTATCGTTATCAAAGGTAAATTTTTGTCCCGCGACCAATTTATAATGCCCATCTGTTTCAAAATCACCAATACGATGTTTTGGTCCTTGCAGGTCAACGATAATCGCAACCGGCATATTTAATTCTGATGATATTTTACGAACGGAATCTATCTTGTCACCCTGAACGGCACCGGTATCATGACTAAAATTAAGGCGAATAGCATTTGCACCCGAACGAATTAGTTTCATCAAAACATCCGGTGTTTCGGATTGCGGACCAATTGATGCAGTTATCTTGGTAAATTTATACATTCATCTCTCTTCTTGATTTTTACAAATTATGGTATACCATATTGTTCATTATCAAACAAGGGGAAAAAATATGATGAAAAACGCAAATCACGGTTCAATTGACAACGAACAATTGGTAAATATTATTGAAAGAATTGAAAAGTTAAATGAAGAAACCGCTGCGATTGCTGCTGATATCAAGGAAATTTATAGCGAAGCAAAATCCGCGGGGTTTGATCCAAAATATATTCGTCAAATGATACGTTTGCGCAAATTAGACCCCGACGAATTGGACGAAGCCGACGAATTAACACAAATGTACAGAAACGCACTTGGGATATAATGAAGACATTTACAAAAAACATTGAAGATTTTAACTGCGCCCATTGTGGCGCAGTTGTTCATGGAAACGGATACACAAACCATTGTCCAGAATGCCTGTGGTCACGCCATGTTGATAATAACCCTGGCGATCGTTCATCAGAATGTGGTGGTATGATGCGTCCAATATCCGCAGAACCAACGACAGACGGATTTATCATAACGCATAAATGTGAAAAATGCGGAAAAGTAAAAAAGCAACGCAGTGCAGAAAATGACAATAATGAAAAATTAATTGAATTAACCGCCAACCCTGAATTTATTTTTGGAAAATAAAGGGACTTGACCGCAAGCGCCCTAAATTCCTATAATTTTTATATGCAGAATTTTTGGAAAAATCAGAATCAAAATTTCTTTCTGTGGGTGCCGATTGTTATGGCGTTTGGCGCAGCACTATATTTCACATTAAATACAGAACCTGAAATTCAATATCCTGTTATTGCGACATTATGCATGGGAATTATTATATTCGCACGCGACCTGCATAAAATACTGCGATTAATTGGAATTTTTTTGTTTGGTTTTTTGTATGCGGTATCTTTTACCCGCCTGATAAACACACCCATAATATCGTATCCATTACGGGACATTAACACAAATGCGACAGTTATAAACATTGATTATGGCAGCGATAAAAATCGGGCGATTTTGTCGGTTCCACTAAATGGTAGCTTGGCCAATGTTCGTCTGACATTACCAGAAATAACACAACCAATTCAAATTGGCGATGAAATCAATATTAATGCGACATTATTTCCACCAAACAAAATGGATGCACCCGATACATTTGATTATGCACGATGGGCATATTTTAATAAATTAAGTGCGACTGGTTTTATTACAGAATATCAGATTATCAATCACACAAAAACAACATCTTTTAACAATCTGCGCAATAACATTCACAATAATGCAAAATCAGTATTAACAGACGCATTGATATTAGGGTATAAAAACACATTACCAAAAACACAACACGACACATGGACAAATGTTGGTATTGCCCATATTTGGTCAATAAGTGGCTTTCACATGACATTAATTGGAGGATGGTTGTTCGTATTGTTTTATTCTATATTTCGCATGATGGGATTTATTACGCGTCGCATACCTGCACGAATACCTGCAACAATATGCGCATGGATTGGTTTGATATTTTACGTCGGTATATCTGGGGCCAGTGTTGCAACATTACGCGCATTTTTGATGACGTCACTGATATTCATGGCAATCATATTAGGGCGTAATGTGATTAATCTGCGCAATGTATGTTTAGCATTTTTAATTATATTTCTGATTAATCCACACTATATAATGCAAGCGGGGTTTCAATTATCATTTGCAGCAATATTCGGTCTGGTCTGGTTTTGGAACAAAGATAAAACAAATGTATTTGAAGAACCAGAACATCATAACAAAACATTGATATTTTTATACAAAACCATTATGACAACGGTTATTGCAACACTGTTCACCCTGCCGTTTGTGATGGCGCATTTTAATTCTGTGCCATTATACAGTTTGTTGGGAAATTTAATATTACTGCCAATATTTTCGTGTGTAATTATGCCGTTGGTATTAATTGGCACACTATGTGCCGCATTTAATGTTCATATATTCTTAGATATAGCAAATTATGTTTATGATTTTGCACTAAATATTGCCACACACATATCAACACTGCCCTATGCGACATTAAACATGCCCCATATTTCAAACATTGCGTTTACAATAATTATCCTAGGGATGTTTACAATTATTTTTATCGTATCAAATAAAAAAATTAATTATTTGATTGGGGGAACATGCATTATGATTGGAACAATATGTATTTTTGCGACCCCAAAACCAGTATTTTATATCACAGGCGACCATGAATTAATTGGTATGGTATATGATAATAAACTGGAATTTAATAAAGCACGCGCATCAAATCACTATTTTGCATTTAACACGTTTAGAAAATTAAATGGAGAGCCAGAATCTGACACCAACATACGACATAAATGTCCAGGCGGTGTTTGTATATATCAATCAGATAAATTCACGATTGCATATATTCAAAAATTTGTTCCACTGAACAAAAATTTTGATGCATTATGCAAGGACGATTCCATAACATATATAGCATCTTACTTTGATATACAATCAAAATCATGCGCAAACAAAATTTTACGTAATGGATTTCTTATTTATAAAAACGGGAAAATAAAATACACACCGACTAATCGTTGGTGGCATATTCCGCACGAACAAAAAACAACCCCGACGCAGGTGCCGTAGGACCCGCGGCACTGCGATTTTTTGCATTAAATATTTCATCTATGTCATATGGTTTACCCAAACCAATTTCAATCAATGTGCCAACCATATTTCGCACCTGATGATGCAAAAAAGATCGCGCAGAAAATTCAAAAATAATTTCATCACCGTTTTGTGTTATTTCACACTTATCCAATGTCTTGATTGGGGATTTGGCCTGACATTCAGACGACCTGAATGATGTAAAATCATGATTGCCAATTAACTTATTACCCGCATTCTGCATGGCAGCAACATCCAATTTACGCGGCACCCACCACACACGATTTTTATTTAACACAGGTTGTGCGGCACGATTTAGCACAACATATTTATAATGGCGCGCAACGCACGAAAAACGCGCATTAAAATCATCTGGGACTACGTCACAACTTAAAACAGAAACAGGTTTTTCGTTAAGATAAAAATTTAATGCCCGCATAACTGTACTTGCATCCGCGTCAGATTGCAAATCAAAATGTGCGCACATACCAATCGCATGAACACCAGCATCTGTGCGACCGGCGGCAATAACACCGACCTGTTCGCCACAGAAAGATTCGATTGCGTCTGTAATTAACGATTGAACCGACACGCCATTGGTGTTTTCCTGCCACCCAATTAAATTTGTTCCGTCGTATTCAAGAATTACTTTATATCGCGTCATTTATTTAACCCGTTTTAGTGACCGAAACATATATCTGCGCCATGCAGACCATTAACAAAACTTTTCCAATCCATTGGTTTTTTACCGTCCGGCTGAACCCGCAGTATTTCCAATTTATCCCCAACCACACGTGTTTCCAGTATTTTCACACTTATCCCATTTATAACCGTCCGCCCCGCGCCCAACGCACGAACCAAATTATGAATTTGCAGGGGAGTGTGTGTCCAATCAATTTGTTCATCTGCACTGGTAAATTTATGTGTAAATGTTGGAACACCGTTCTGAGGGACAGGGGTGTATTTTTCAGGTTCAGAAAAATAATCATTCATTATATCAATGGACACCAATGACACCTTGTGTTCGACATCATCATTTGTATCGTTTATATCAATTTTTATATTCTTACGTATTAAAATATCGCCAGCATCCATTTCCGGTGTCATTTCCATCAAGCACACGTCCATATTATCATCACCGTTCAATATTGCGGTGCGTATTGGTGACGGTCCGCGATAGCGTGGCAATGAACTGGGGTGGATATTTATACACTTTGCACTGGATAAAACATCTTCCCCTAATAGAACCCCGTACGATATAACCACAATATATTCCGCCCCAGGATTTGTAAATTCTTTGATTGACGTATAAACAGGTAAACCCTTAGATTCCGCCCAAACATGAACCGGTGATTTTGTTAAAATTTGTTTGCGACCCTGGGGTTTGGGCGCGCGCGTATAAACCGCCAAAACATCATGTGTATTCGCCAGTGAATCAAACACAGGAACAACAAAATCGTTTGTCCCCATCAATATCAGTTTTCGTTTTTGCATTACTTATGCCTCCGCACTTTGCGCATTACCATTTCACGACGTGCCCCAGGCAAATAATCAATAAACAATATGCCGTCCAAATGATCTGTTTCGTGTTGAACGATACGTGCTGGGACACCAGACATTTCGGCACGCATTTGTTTGCCATTTTCATCCGTCCATTCAACAACAACACTTTCGGGGCGTGTAACATTTGCAAACACCGGTAAATTATCAGGTCCCAAAACAGACAGGCATCCTTCCTCCATCGTGCAGGTTTTATCACTGTGCGATAAAACAACCGGATTTATCATTTTAAACACCTGCCCAGAATCAGGATCCATCATAACCAAAAAACGTTTCAAAATATTAACCTGTGGCGCAGCCAGACCAACGCCATTTTGTTCATGCATCATGGAAACCATTTCATCCATTGTGGCCAGCATGTCATCGTCAATCCTGTCTACAGGTTGACATTTTGATCGCAACGCCAAATCACCACAAAGTTTCATTTGCAACATTTTATATATCCTTTATAATTCAATTCTAGCAAAGGAATCTAGAATGACAACTTATATTTTCATATTACTTGGAATTATCGTGATATTGTTAATCGCGCTGTTGTTGCGCAAACCTAAAATCGACATATCGCCAATTCGTGAAGACAATACACGTCTGCGCGAAGCATTGGCAACGCGCCTGGGGGCATTATCACAAAACGCAAACGAATTACGCACAATTAGTGCAGACATTGCAAACTTCAAAGACATCTTGATGGGCAACAAACAGGCGCGCGGTTCATTCGGCGAACGTCAACTGGAAGATTTGGTGTCTGACATTCTGCCCCCAGATGCGTATGAATTTCAGCATGTTATGAATACAGGCGTCAGACCCGATTGTATAATTCGCCTGCCCTATCCGCCGGGCGACATGATAATTGATTCTAAATTCCCATTGGAATCTTATAATCGCATGCGTGGTGACAATTCTGATGGAATAAAAAAACAATTTGAACTAGACGTCAGAAAACACATTGATGCAATCGCCGAAAAATACATTATAGCGGGTGAAACCGCAGAATCTGCAATGATGTTTATTGCGTCTGAATCTATATTTGAAACATTGCACAGGGAATTTCCTGGGCTGATTGATTATGCCGCACGGCGCAAAGTTTTCATTGTGTCACCTGCGACATTATGGGCAACACTGAATACTATACGCGCCGTGTTGTCAGATATAAAAATAAAACGTGTTGCAGGCAAAATAAAAAAAGAATTAGATGCATTACTGACCGACCTGAATCGTTTGTCTGAACGCACTGAAAATTTGCAAAGGCATTTTTCGCAAACAAATGCAGATATAGAACAGATACAAACTAGTATCGCAAAAATATCGCCGCGCGCCGAAAAAATTCGCGACATGGATTTTGAATAAAAGGATTCCTGATGATAAAACGAAAAAATGTTGTTGTTTTTGATTTTGATGGGACGTTATCTGCATCTGATTCAAATGTTGAATTTGTAAAATATTGTATGCGTCAAAAACCGTATTTATACCTATATCTGCCGGTAATTACATTTTGGGGAATTGTTAGCAGATTTAATCGCAATGGCATTCTATGGCGGCAACAAATGCGTCATTTTATTACAAAATCTATGGTAAAAAATTATGCAAACAAATTTGTTTCAGAACATAAAAAACGTCGTTTTGGTTGGGCTGCCGAACAGGTAAAAAAGGAACACGACGCGGGAAATATTGTTATCCTGATTTCTGCCAGTCCAGATTATTTGGTTCCAAAATTAGTCAAAGACATGTGTTTCGATGTTATTCTGACATCAAAAATGGATTCAGAATTCCCGTGGAAATATAATTTTTTATGTTTTGGTGCGAACAAGGTTATTGCACTGCATGACTGGGCACAAAACAATAAGATTATTCCAAGCATAATACGTTCTTATAGTGACAGTAAATCTGATTTACCCCTGATGAGTATTGCACACGAACAAATTTGGATTAATATGAAAACAGGATTACGCAAATAAAATCGGCACCCAAAAGGGTGCCAATATTATTTATGTTTCTTAAATTTTATGCGCAACCTTTCCATTGCAAAGAACAATGCAGGCGTCAGGGCAAATGTCCACAGCAAACTAGCCCCCATACCACCAATCATAACCGCCGACATTGCGCGTTTCATACCATCTGCCGCCCACAATTGTGGTAACATTCCCGCCATAACCGCAATAGATGTCATTAAAACCATATTTTTCTTGTCTGACAATTCCGCCCATAACGCATCATACATATTTTCACCATTACGCACACGATTGATTGTCGGTTCCAAAACCAAAATATTATTATTAACAACCAAACCGACCAACATAACGAATGCCAACATCGCCCCAACATTCATTGATGCACCAGACAAGAACAGCAGTATGAAAACACCTGCGAAACTGGTAATTATTGATGTTGCAATTGTAAACGGATGGGTCAGTGAATTCAAAATTGCCGCCAACAACATAAATGTCAATATAGTCGCCAATAAAAACGCAATACCAATTTCGTGTGTTGATTCGGCCTGGGTTTCTGACATACCACCAAAACCAGTATGATACCCAGGTTGCCATTCCATTTTTGCAATTTCAGATTCTATTTTCTGTTGCACAGGACCAATTGTTGATTTACCAATATTTATATCAATTTCAGTAATTCTTTCTTTATCCAACCTGTTAATATTTGACATCGCAGGAACCGTTTCTATATCACCCAATTCCGACAAGGAAATCATACCACGCGCCGAATTAACATACGCATTTTGAAACATTTGATTTGTCTTAAACGGTCGGGCAAATTCTAAAACAATCGGATATTCTTCGCCATTTTCTTTATATTTATATGTATCATTTCCATACAGTGCAGTTCGCAGTACCGTTCCTGCATACGAATTGCTAATTCCCCAAGAACTCATTTTATCATCATCTGGGATAAAACGAATTTCATTATTTGGTGTCTGTTGTGCCAGGACAGCACTTTGAACCTCTGGAATATTATTTATAACTGATATCAAACGCCTTGCATAATCATTACGTATGTCATCATTTTCACCATACACATTCAAAACCATATCAGATGAAATACTGGACACTGCTTCACCTGCACGTATTTGAATTTCTGCATCTGGGATACGCGCCAATTCTGGCAACATTTTTTGCGCCAATAATTTATCTGATATTTTACGCTGAGTTCTGTCAACTAATTTTACTTTAACAGAAATATTTTGTAAACCGCGGTCGCCTATCTTGGTTGTGGTATTTGCAACTTCTGGAAATTTAGATAAAACCTGTTCAACTTGTTTTGATATTCCCAACGACCGTTCATATGTCGCGCCCATTGGTGCACGTACAACCAGATTTATTTCGTTATTATCCGTTGATGGTTGAAATTCGTTACCTATAAATTTCGTTAATAGTGCAGATAAAATCAAGATGATAAACGCAAATAAAATTGTTAACCCAGAATGCTTGTGTTGAAAATCAAATACACGACGATACGATTTTGATAATTCCTTGGGTTGATTTTGTTTTTGCTGTTTTGTTTTTGTAACACGCAGAATCTTTGCAATCATCATTGGTGTCAACGTGAATGAAAACACCAACGACAGTAATGTCAAATACACAACGGTCATCCCAAACTGGGCCATAAACTGTCCAACGATTCCGCCCATAAACGCCAACGGTAAAAACACAACAACGTTTGTACCAACACCCGCCAGGACGGACACAGCAACACGTTTTGTTCCGTCAATTGCAGCATTTTCAGGCGTTTTACCCGCACGTAATTCCTGCAGTGCAGATTCAATCATTATAATCGCGTTCGAAACCAATGTTCCCAAGGCAGATGAATATGCCAACAATGTCATAACATTAATAGTAAAACCATTCAAATCCATAAAGAATGCCCCAGCAATTAATGATGCCGGAATCACAACACCCGCAATAACGGTTGAACGCCAATTACGGGTAAATGCCAACAATACCAATATGGTAAATATAATCCCCAGGATAATTCCATTTATTGTGCCATGTGTTTCATCTGATACAGTTATTGAAGAATCATTCACAATTTGCATTTCTGCAGATGGGAAACGTGATTTCAAATCAGAAATATAATCTGGCATTTTCTTATTCAATTCCCCGGAAATTTTTACTGCATTTCCATCAGATGATTTTACAACAGACGCGATGACAACGTCCCTGCCATTATAACGTGCACCATTTTCAATATCACGTGCAGCATCACGCACAGTTGCGACATCTGACAATTTGAAATTGTGACCTTCGGCGGTTGTAATACGTAAATCACCAATTTCCTGAACAGATGAAAATTCACCAACAAATCGGACACTGGATGAATCGACATTTGATTCTATTTTACCCCCCGGGACATTCAGATTTTTATTTCCCAACGCCGAAACAATATCTATAATTGTGACACCACGCGCAGACATTTCATCAGGTGACATTTCTATGCGCACTGCACGTTTTTCACCACCAAAAACCGACACACTTGCAACACCACTGATTGCTGTGATTTTATTGGACAAAACATCTTCGACATAATCAACCAATGCGCGTGGTTCAGCACCATACAAAACAATATCCACCACCGATTGTTGCAGCGGATTTAATTTTTCAACAACAGGTTGTTTTAAATCATCTGGGAATTCAGAAACAATAGAATCTATTTTTGTTTTAACCTCTGATGCTTTGTCGTTAACATTTACACCCAAATTAAATTCAGCCATCACATAACCACCATTTTCATAAACCTGGGATGTAATTTTCTTTAATTCCGAAACCTGGGATATAGCATCTTCTGCCTTTTTTATAACCTGTGATTCTATTTCTGACGCCTCTGCCCCCGGGTATACAAACGTTGCCGTAACCATTGGGAAATCAACCGCAGGTGTCCGTTCAACATTCATACGTGGGAAAGAATATATCCCCAACACAACCCACAATAAAACAAACATAACTGTTGTAATTGGTCTGCGAACGAAAAATTTTAGCATATCTTTCCCCTTATAATTTATTTTAATTCTTGAACTTTATCCCCAACTGAAACATTTGACAGGATTACCCTGTCACCATCATTCAGCCCCTGGGTTATTAACATACGATTTGCATCTTCACGCGCGACAACAACCTTGTGCGGTGTTGCAACACCGTTTTCAAAAACAAAGACTTGATTATCGTGCACCGCATAGACAGGCACAAAATACCCATTTCGGCGGTATTCAGCATACTGCAAACCATCCGAAACGCCACGTGTTTTAATTACATACATACCTGTATCCAAATCTATCTTTGATGACACAGAAATAATTTTACCCGTTGATACCGATTGCCCCGCA
>JBKSNB010000072.1:0-1911 GCA_046882025.1 Alphaproteobacteria bacterium
GGTGTAATTCTAGGTGTTTAGTTTTTATATTATGATTAAATAATTTTATTACTTGTTCTAGTTTATTTATTTCTGACACAGTTTATCCTTTATGGCAGTTATTATATCACATATTTTATTTAATTTCACTTGTTGATGAAATCAAGACCATTTTTCTTTAAACTGTTTAATATTATGTAAAAGTTCAGAAAATTGTTGTTTGTTTTCTGCTCGAATAGCGCAATATGTCTCCCACCACAAATAAAAAACATGCCACTTTGGCGTGTTTTTTATTTGTACGTTGGTATGTGCGGACGAGAACCGCGGTTCGACAACAAGTAGATTTCGCGAACGTCCAGTGCAAGCGAAATCGTCACGAATGCCGCGCAGGACTTTGTCCGAGCGAGTACGAAAATACACAATTAAAAAAATCATAAAAACGGATATTTTTAATTAGAGTTTTTATAGATTTTTGTTATTGCGTATCAAGGCACCCGTTCACATCCACCACAAATAAAAAAAGCACCGAATGGTGCATTTTTTTATTTTTTCTTGTAAAACTATCGCAACCCCTTGGCGCGACAACACGCCGCCGCCGCCGCACGCCAATCAGAATACTGGGACGTTGTATCGCGCAAATCACGCCATGGTTGCCACCCATTACATGTTTTGCCCGCACATTTTGCATAACGACGTAACGAACATGTCTGGGATGAAACCTTGCCTGTATCGGTTGTGCATTTCACAACAACATTTTGGTTTTTTGCATCGCCATTGCCAAATTCCTTGGACGACAACAACTGGTACCCAGATGCAGAACCAATAAAAATAAAACCCGAAAATAAAATAAATAATAGTTTTTTCATATTCACCCCCTTAATAAAAACATCTGATTAAATTATACCGTCTGCAACAAATAAAAACAATAGGATTTTTATTCATTGTTTGCGGTTGACCACGGTTCATCATTCATTATCAGGTAATACAATTCCTGGTTATCGTCACCCGGATTCCGAATAATTGGACGCACGACAAATATATCAACATTACATGGTGAATTCGTTTCGTCCTGTTCTTCGGATAAATCTTGATAAAATTTTGCGGCAAAATCCATCGCCTGTAAATATGCGGCATCATCATCCGCCGCCGATACAGAATCACCCGCCCACAATAACCACATTCCATAATTAACAACATTTTCCTGACCCGCCAAATCATCAGCAGACAATAACAACAGCGGTTTGAATTCAATATTATTTGTAAAATCACCCGTCGCAACATCGGTTTTATCGTACATTCCGCCAATAAAATTCAGGGCACCATATAATGCGCCACCTGTTGCCTCAACCTTAGCCAAACGCCCCAGGTTTGCCATTGTTGAATGGAACAGCCAATCTTTTGCGCGCCCCGATGCCAGACCACCGCGTGCAACCCGCGCCCCCTTGTTCAAAACCTTAGCCCCCGACATAGACGCATTCAGCCCCTTAAACGTGCGAAACGTCCGCGTCAAAACATTACCACGCTTTGCCCCCAGTAATGACCGCATTCCGCGTAATTCATGACGCAATTTATTAACATCTTCATACGATTTCATCGCTTTCATATAATCGCGAACGTTATCTGTTTTTTCCAATGCCGTTATTGCATCTTTGACAGAATCTAAATCTTTGGTTAAATCTGCAATTTTTGCCGCATCATTTACCTTGTCTAATGCGTCTATCTGTTTTGCAATTTTTGCAGCACGCACAACCGCCGTATTATAATCTATAACTTCCTTGGTGGTGCGCAAAACACTTAATTCTGTCTTTAAATTATGCAATATCTTAGCGGCACGTGCCGATTTCGTCACACCCGATAAAACCGCACCACCACCCATTGTTACAACAGTAATCACAACATCGGCGGCAATTTCCGCATACATAATCCACCCCA
>JBKSNB010000073.1:0-6742 GCA_046882025.1 Alphaproteobacteria bacterium
TAGACATTGGGCATAATTGCCAAACACGTTCATCCATAAACGTGTCAAACGTGACCACATAGGTATTCTTTAATTTTTTTGTTGGGCCAAATTCACGTTTTGGTGCTGCAACAACTTTATCTGATGTTTTATTAAATCCGAACATATTCTGCTCCTTTATCTGCACACATAAAATGTAAGACAAAAGTGCAAATTGTCAAGCAGATCAACCAAAATATTTTAGAACCAACCCTTTCTGGACGATTTTGTCTCTGCAAATTCAGATAAAATCTTTTTCTGTTTATCCGTCAGTTTTGTTGGCACCGTCATAGCAATTTCAATATACAAATCACCAAAAGACCCACTGCGCCGCGAATTCGGCATGCCGTGTCCGCGCACGCGCAGGCGCGCCCCCACCTGGGTTCCCGCCGGTACCGTCACCGATAATTCCTTGTCATCAATTGTTTTTATATCTATATCCCCGCCCAGCGCAAGCGTTGTGAACGGAACATTTACCCGCACAATCAAATCATTTCCATCACGTTCAAACGTATCGTTTGGACGAACACGAACATCAATATAGAAATCACCCGCCGGGGCACCGTTTTGACCGGCCTCACCCTGCCCCGCCAGGCGCAATCGCGCACCATCTTCAATACCTGCGGGAATTTTTACATCCAATGTGCGTTGTTTATTAATTGTCCCAGACCCGTCACATTTCGAACATTTTTTATCAATCTTGTGCCCCAGGCCATTACATTCCGGGCATGGCATTTCAACTGCAAAAAATCCCTGGCGACCCGCGACCGTGCCGCGACCATGACAACGCGGACAGACCGGTGCTTCCTTGCCATCACTGGTTCCAAAACCATGGCATTTATCGCATTCTACATTACTGGAAAAACTGACGGTATGTGTTGTTCCAAAATATGCATCTTTCAAATCGATAACCACAGAATCCAATAAATCGCGACCACGCTGGGCACCAGGCGACGCGCGACCGCCCATATCTTCACCGCCGAACCCGCCAAAACCGAAACCACGCATTGCCTCGCGCAATATGTCTTCCATTCCGGCGCCGCCCCCCATATCAAAATGAAACGCCCCAGAACCAAATGGATTTCCACCACCGAATCCGGCACTCGCCCCATTGCCAGCCCCAAACGCCGCATCACCGAAACGATTATATGCCGCGCGTTTTTGTGGGTCTTTCAGAATATCAAAGGCATTATTAACCTCTTTAAATTTTTCTTCGGCGTCTTTATCCCCCGGATTTTTATCAGGGTGATATTTCATAACCAATTTATGATATGCTTTTTTAATTTCATCATCTGAGGCGCCTTTATCGACCCCCAGAACTTCATACGGGTTTTTATTCATTAGACATGTCCATTTATACTTTTCACGATAAAATATAGTCCCCGGGCACTAAAAATCAAGGGGCGGCAAATAAAAATCTGACTTGCGCAAAGGCGCAAAATGTTCTAATAATGTACTTGCTATGACAGATAACAAAGCAAATTCTTATGATGCATCAGACATCCAGGTATTGGAAGGTTTGGAACCCGTTCGCCTGCGTCCGGGGATGTATATTGGCGGCACCGATGAAAAGGCCTGGCATCACCTGCCGATTGAAATCATTGATAATTCTGTTGATGAAGCGGTGGCTGGATTTGCAAAAACAATAACCGTAAACCTGATTGATTCTAAGACAATTGAGATTACCGACGATGGTCGTGGTATTCCGGTGGATGAACATCCAAAATTTCCCGGTAAATCAGCATTAGAGGTTATTTTGACCACCCTGCATTCGGGGGGTAAGTTTAATAATAATGTTTATAAAACCAGTGGTGGTCTGCATGGCGTGGGCAGTGCGGTTGTTAACGCCCTGTCGCGTGAAATGATTGTAACAATTTCGCGTGACGGTTACGAATGGACACAAACATTTTCACGTGGTGTTGCAACATCTAAAATAATGCGCGGCACCCCAACAAAAAAACACGGAACAAAAATCAGATTTACCATCGACGAACAAATATTCGGCGAATCTGCAACGTTTAAGCCAATCAAGATTTATCGTATGGCGCGCGCGAAATCGTTCTTGTCACGTGGCGTTCATGTGGAATGGAAATGCGCACCTGAATTATTAACCGAAGACATGAATATCCCTGCGGAAAAAACATTTTATTATCCAAATGGGGTGGCTGATTTCTTGGCTGAAAAGACGGATTCTAAACCACGCATTTTTCCGCGTATTTTCAGTGGCAGTGTTGATTTCCCTGATGACACCGGTCGCGTTGAATGGGCACTAACATTTTTAACCGATGAAAATGGTGCGGCATCTGATGATGGATTTTTCTCGTCCTACTGTAATACAATTTCAACAATTGATGGCGGCACACACGAAAGTGGTTTTAAGTCCGCAATAACCAAGGGGATTAAGGCATACGGTGAAAAGACCAACAACAAATCTGCGGCATCAATTGTCAGTGATGATGTTTTTGATTCTGCGGCGGCGATTGTTTCTGTATTTTATAAAACGCCACAATTTTTAGGCCAGACCAAGGAAAAACTTTCCAATCCAGAAATCGCCCGTTACACTGAAAACGCCTTGCGCGATCCGTGGGAAATGTTTTTGGCATCTGATCCGAAAACATCAAATGCGTTATTGGAATTTGTAATAAACCTGGCGAACGCCCGTATTAAAACCAAACAGGTCAAGGATATTGCCCGTAAAACCCCGACCAAGCGGATTCGTATGCCGGCAAAGTTGGCTGATTGTTCCAAACACGGTGTTGAAGGAACAGAGTTGTTTATCGTAGAGGGCGAATCGGCGGGGGGGACCGCAAAACAGGCACGCGACCGCGCGACCCAGGCAATTATGCCCCTGCGTGGCAAGGTGTTAAATGTTTTATCTAATTCTGACGAACGATTCAGTGCGAATCGCGAATTAAATGATTTGATTGATATTATTGGTGCCGGCACAGCGAAAGATTGGGACGATTCAAAACTGCGCTATGAAAAAATAATTGTAATGACCGATGCTGATGTTGACGGATCGCACATTGCATCACTATTGATGGCATTTTTCTATCAGTATATGCCACAACTAATTTATGGGGGACATTTATACTTATCGTGTCCGCCATTATATAAATTAACATGTGGCACCGAATCGATGTATGTTGACACTGATGAAGAATTAGACGAATTAACGAACGGTAAGTATAAAAATAAAAAGGTTGAAATATCACGCTTTAAGGGTTTGGGTGAAATGATGCCAAATCAGTTAAAGGAAACAACCATGTCGCCAAAAACGCGACGTCTGATTCGGGTTGACCTGCCACCACGCACAGATGACGGCACCGAAGATACGGAAAAAACGCGCACAATCGTCACCGAATTAATGGGTAAAAAACCAGAATTCAGGTTTAAATTTATAACTGAACACGCCCAATTTGTAAAAGATTTGTTTGTATAGCCATTTTTATTATCATGGTTTGTTTTTTCACTCTTACTCTCTTTTGTCATTGCGGACTTGGTCCGCAATAGGGGCTACTATGTCGTGCTGTTCGTTTTTGTGCTGTACTCTATCATCTCTTTTCTTTGTCATTGCGAGCATAGCGAAGCAATCCAGTCGTTTATACTTATTTTTTACAAAAAACTTTTCAAGTTTTTTGTCATTGCGGATTTAGGCCGCAATAGGGCCTAGGAAATTAATAATTTAGCATAAAAATAAACTCTGCAACATAGGTTTTAAAGACCCTGTTCCGGACCAAGTCCGGAATGACAAAATTTATTTGCATAAATTTTGTAAAAAACTGGATTGCTTCGCTATGCTCGCAATGACAAAAGAAAAATAATAAACACACAACGGAACAAAAAAACGCCCGAATGGGCGTTTTTTATATTATTGTAATCCGACACTAAATTGATCACCGTATGATGCAACTGATTGTCCACCAATGGCACATTTAATGTCTTCAAAACCATCTTCAACCTGATTCTTTTTAATAATGCTGCTGGTGACGACACCACCAACCGTTCCCAATACAACACCAGCAATGGAATCAGACGCCAAACGTGCAGTATTAAATGATCCGTCAATATTCCGCCATTTTTTCAATTCACCGCCCAAATTATTGATTTTCGAATCAATCTGCCCTGCTAAATCATTAATATGAGCACTTTGTGCATTTTGCTCAGCAATCAGCTTACTTATCATAATACTTATTTCTGTGTAGGCGTTATTAAAATCACTCTCACTTATATTATGCGCATCACACTGACGAATAACCTCTGTTATCGCCATTACAATCTGGACATTATTTCCATATTCATTCAGCCACGTACGCAACCGTGCCAATTTTACCGCATCACACTGATACGGCGATGGTCCCGGTATTACTATTGGGTTGGGTTGCACAACACCCTCCACCTTACAATATGGTTGAAGAATTCCATTACCAAAAACAAATTCACCACCATTTATACATACACACCTATTATCCCGCCAAACCGCCACTGTGGACTCAACATCACAACACGCCTTACCTTCCGGTGTTGTCCGTTTGTCTTTACACGACACTTGTTCTTGGCTATGTTTTACACATGTATTTTTATCCAAATCGTAACCCACCTGACATTCTTTTACTTCACAGCTACCCCACTTGCCATTCTTACAAACCTGAACCGCATCTTTAGCATTTGCCACATTACATTTTCTTGGCAAATCTGTATCGTCACATTCAGCTTCCGGAATACACTTTAAATTTCCCGGGCCAACACATTTTACCGTAAACTGAACATTATGTGGATAATTCGCTATACTTGAATCTACAGTCCAACATTCTGCATAAGGCACACCAGGCAAACTATCCCCAACATCAATTGACCGACCATTAAACACACAACCATCATCTATCACAACCCATCTGTCTTCAGCACCTAAAATGCATCTATAACGTTTAGATGATTGTTGTACCGCCCCTCTAAACACATGCCCAGCAGGAGCTACAATCTCAGAATCATTTTTGCAATGCTTATTATCACACTCCCATACCCCACCGGTTAAATTAACCGAATCATTTCTTTTGTGATTCTTCGCCGTTTCAAAACTTTCCTTATCGACAAAAATAAATTCATTATTCTTTGGTCCTTGAATTCCATCAAAACTAACAGACATTTCCACACCACACGTATTGATATTCTTTGCCATCGCCCCGGAACACACTACCAATCCCATCAATACAAATAAAAATTTTTTCATAGAAAAACTCCCCTACATTAAACAAGTTATGAATATTTTATCATATTTTCGGGGTTGCTCCAAGTGCAAAACAATCAACACACAATTATTTACATTCAGATATCAACTGATTAATCTGGGCGGTCAATAATAAATCACATGCCTGCTGTTTTTCAATCTGGCGAATCGCATACAGGACCGACGCATGATCACGACCACCAACATATGAACCAATTTCCGCCAATGACAACGTTGTCGCATTTTTCAAAACCACCATCATTATCTGACGTGCAACAACCAAACTGCGCGCGCGCGTCTGCCCACAAACCGCATCGTATGAAACACCTAATTTTTCACACATTGCCTTGACCATTGCAATTGGTGTTTTGAATTTCTGTAATGTATCCGCCAACAAACGATTCGCAACATTGATATCAACATCACAACCCATTAATTCAGAATATGTTTTTATTTTATTTGCAACACCCGCAATCGCATGTCCATCATTTGCAATACGTGATGCAATTTCGTTTGCGACATTGATTGAAACACCACTGCGAACCAACATTGTGCGTTTTACATTTGCATTTGGCGCAACAACATCTGCAACCAAACCCGACGCCAATAACGATTGCGCACGTCTGTCAAATCCGGACAAATTGCTTGGCGCACATGATGATGTCAAAACAATGTTTTTACCTGCATTACGCAAATCAATAACCAATTGCAAGAATTCTTCGCTGGATGCACGCTTACCCGCCAACGCCTGAACATCATCCAAAATAAATGTGTCACAATTACGGCAAAAATCTTTGAACGCGAATATCGTGTGATTCTGTAAACTGCGTGTGAATTCAGAAACAAACTGTGCCCCCGACATCATAACAACGCGATTCGATGCCGAACGGATGCAATCTGCCAATAATGTTTTGCCACAACCCGCAGGCCCATAAATAAATAATGGCGAAAATGATACCGCGCCGCTTGCAACCTTTTTGCACGCCGACAACACAAATGCGTTTTCATCAGATGCAATAAACGCGTCAAACGCAACCGCATGCGTATCAACCGGTGCCGGTGCATAAGCAGCAATAACATTATCATTTGCAACCGGCACAGATACTTTTTTTGCACCACATACAGATAACGACACCCCTAATCCAAATTCAGTCGCCACAGAATTCAAAACCGCGCCATAAACATCATTGATATAGTCCGCCGAAAACTGATTCTGGGCAACCAAATTCAAAACGTTATTTTCAATGCTAAAATCCAGTGGTTCAATCCAAGAAGAAAATGCAGCGTTATCTATTTTTATGGCGATTTGATCCTTGATTGTTTTTATATCAACAATTTGTTTTATCGCTGTCGCTTGCATCTTTTTCTCCTTTCCTTCCTTAAAAAAGAGTTCGCATGCGCAAGAGTATAAAAACCACCCGCACATAAACGCTAAATCTTACCGTTTGATAAAATTAAGTGTTTATGTTTTGCCTACCTGCTCTCTCTTTTTTTTAA
>JBKSNB010000074.1:0-2895 GCA_046882025.1 Alphaproteobacteria bacterium
GAATTTCCTGTTACTATTGAGGCAGACGGTCAGGTTACAAATGCAACAATCGTGCAGATTTTTGATGCTTTGCGCCGCAATGGATACAGTGCAGTTAGTTTAAGGACCAGCAATAAGAAATGATGAGTATAGAAAAACGCACATCAAAAAAGGGTGTCGTATCTTATAGAGTGAAAGTTCGTCGTAAGGGCTATCCTGTGCAAACCGAAACTTTCCCTAATTTAACAATGGCCAAAAACTGGGCAACCCGTATGGAGGCCAAAATAACCGAGGGTGTGCACTTAACCACCATAGAGGCCAAAAGGCATACATTGTCGGAACTTTTCGATGCGTATCGCAGGCACGTAATTAGTAACAAAAAAACTATCAATAGAAACACTGCGCATCACATCGCAAAATGGGACGAACTTATAGGTTCATATTCATTAGCAGGTCTAACGCCGTCCATCATAATAAGGGCTTGGGAGCAAATTGCGGTGGAAACGGGTAAAGATGGTCGCTATCGTTCAAACGCCACACTAAACCGTTATATGGCGGCGTTATCTGTCGCTTTATCCTATGCAGTAAAAGAACTTGAATGGCTGGATATAAACCCTGTGACTAAAATTTCTAAAAAAACAGAATCACGTGGGCGTGTTCGTTATTTGTCAGACGATGAACGTAATAATTTATTAACCAGCGCAAAAAAACTCTCTAATCCATATATGTATCCCTTAATTTTGTTAGCAATAACAACGGGGGCGCGTAAAATGGAAATGTTGGGTCTAAAATGGACAGATGTTGATTTAAATGCCAAACGCGCAATTTTACACGACACAAAAAACGGCGAGCAACGAACATTACCATTGGTTGAACCTGCATTGACAGAATTAAAAAAACTGTATAGTCAATCTATGAATAGCGAGTATGTTTTTCCAAGCAGAAATGGTTTACAACCTATCGATATAAAACGCTGTTGGACCACGCTGTTAAAGGATGCGGGCATACAGGATTTTCGTTTCCACGACCTGCGTCACACTTGCGCATCCTATTTGGCTATGAACGGTTTTACAATGGGCGAAATTGCCGCTGTTTTAGGCCACAAAACCCTACAAATGACTAAAAGATATGCGCATCTATCTGATGCACATTCTCAAAGTGTCGTTGAACAAATGAGCAACAAAATATTTGGAGGTAAATAATATGCCAGAACTACCACACAAAGAGCTTTTCCCATATATACACCCGTTACAGGAACCAAAATTCAATATAATAAAAAAATATCCGTTTTTGTCGGATTGGAAGACAAGTTTTTCAAATCAGTATAAATTTGTTTTGCCAAAAAATTATTTAAACCCCAAAAAATTAGAGATAGCATTGAATTTTATCAATACTAACTATAACAAAGGTGATATAATCGCAAATATTGAATCAGCCCGACAAGAATATAACAATCACGATTTGGCTGGACCTTTAAGAGAATTAACAAGCACAAATAAAACCGATTATTTCTGGGTTTTTGAAACTGCGGCTTTCATATGTGTAAATAAGTTAATTGACAACCAAAATGACTCTCGGCTTATAAGCCTTATATATGGGTGTTTTGCAGCAGCGAATAATCTGAAAGAAATATGGAACGAACGCGAAGGTCGTCGCATTGGCGCCATAGGGCGTAGCACTAAATACGAAAAATACAGACAAGAAATGTATATGGCGTGGTGCGATTTTCCAGAATCAAGAAAAAACAACACTCAAATGAGCTGTAATTGGTTATTACAAAAACATAATCCAAACAACATTAAAGAAAGCACTATAAAAAACTGGATAAGAAAATGGCATAAAAATAATTTGTAGTTTGCTAGCAAACACAATCTGAACGCATTTTTTTTGGTTATTCTTTTATGCGAATCGGGGACGTGGTGTCGCCGATATAATGATTAACATAAAGGAACAAACAAATGTTTTCAAATAAAAACGCCCCAGCTGCAACTGGGGTTAATGACTTAAACGTCTATCCTGATTATAATTTGGATAATGCCAAAGCACAAGCAGAAAATAAATATACGCTGTTAACTGTGCAACAATTCGTAACAGAATATCCTGCATTCACCGTTGGTGGTATGCGCAGTTATATATTTTACGAAGATATAAACGGTCTTAAAACAAGCGGAGCAATCAAACGTATTGGTCGCAAAATTTTAATAGATGTAAACCTTTTCTTTGAATGGGTTGCAACAAATCCATCACCAAAAGGGGGACAAAATGACTGATACAACACCTGCTATTGTGAAAAATACCCCCCAGACATATAATGTCGTTTCAATGGCCGAGTTTGGCACGATGGAAATTCCAGAACGAAAATGGTTGCTGTATCCGTTTATCCAAGAGAAATCGGCTTGTATGTTGTTCGCTACACGTGGAATGGGAAAAACGTTTTTCTGTCTATCCATTGCACTAGCGGTTTCCACAGGGACAAACATCCTTAATTTTGTTGTCGAGCAACCATATAAGGTTTTATACATAGATGGTGAAATGAATGCGTATGATATGCAAGAACGGTTAAAACGCCTTTCAACTGGTATGGGACTAGATTTTGCTACAAACCAAAACTTATTCATATTAACCAATGATTTTCAAGCGGTGCCTATTTCAAACCTATCTACACCAGCGGGTCAAAATAAAATAGAAATTATATTGGCCGAAAATGAAATAAACCTGGTCATAATAGATAATGTGTCGGCACTATGCAGTCACGGGCGTGAAAACGAGGCCGAAAGTTGGATTCCTATGAACGAATGGATTATTGATTTGCGACGTCGTGGTTATTCTGTATTGATTATCGACCACGCAGGCAAAAACCAAGATAATCGAGGAACCAGTAAAAAGCAAGACGTTATGGATGCGGTCGTTTCTTTG
>JBKSNB010000075.1:0-9460 GCA_046882025.1 Alphaproteobacteria bacterium
TGCACAAAATAGTCCAGTATCCAACATATACAATTTAAAGTTATCTGGTACATAATGCATTGACAATGGAATTGTCGGATGTTCGGTTTTGTGTATTTTATAAACCAAACCAGTATCAATCAACCATTGCATAGCAATTTCAAATTCTGATGCACGACCACCAACTTTTACATTTTTATAGATAAATTTTTTGTTTTCTTTGAACAAATGCAATGGTATTGAATCCCATAACATACGAACGCGTGCTTCATCTTTTTTTGGAATATGCTTTGAAAAATCACCCCTATATTCTTTTAATAATCGGTTTTGAACAATTCTTGCGGCATTCATATCATTGGTGTTTATATATTCCAGAACGGCTTCAGGCATACCACCAACAAACAAATATTGTTTCAAATTCGTTTCAAACAAATCACGAATTGGATCGGTTAACATATCTGTTTTTCGGTTTTGAATCAAATCAACCAAATTGTTTAGACCCTTTGCTTCTAAAAATTCACAAAAAGACATAGGGTATAATGTGTAGTGTTCTGTCTGGCCAACTGGTTGACGAGCTGTTACAACACCTAAAAAACTGCCTGCTGCAATAATATTATACTGTGGGGCTTGGTCATAAAAAATCTTTAAAGCATCCATTGCCCTTTGCGATTCTTGAACTTCGTCAAAGAACAACAATGTCTTTTGTGGGTCAATTTTTGTGTTAAATAGCAACTCCAACTGTTCAATAATAAACCCTGGATTGATATTAGCATCAAAAATCTGACGCAAACTTTCATTTTCAAAAAAATTCAACTCCAACAAATTATCATAATATTTTTCAGCAAAATCACGAACGAGCCATGTTTTACCTACCTGGCGTGCACCATAAAGCAGTAACGGTTTACGGTTCGATGAATTTTTCCATTTTTCTAAATCTTTTATTGCATATCGTTGCATTTTACACCCTTTTATTGATTGTATTTTACATTTTTTTACATTTTTTTCAAGGAATATTTAATATTATTTGCATTTTCTTCAACGAAAGTTTTATAAAATTTACATTTTTTTCAAGGAAAATTTCATCAAATTTAACATTTTTTGCAAAAATTGATAAAATACTGTGCTTTGGGTAAAAATTGCGTTATATTATAAAAGTGTCAAGCAAACTGTCTGGCATTTTAGTGTTTTTATAGCAAAAACGGTCAATGTAAGGGCAAAAAAAACGGCAGAAAACAAGCGTTGGGTCATATCCCTTAACACCCACCACGAATAAAAAAACACATCGCAAGATGTGTATTTTTTTTACTCGTCGATTGGTGTGTTTTTATATATTTCTATTTCTTCTGAATTCGTCAAGTGACACAACGCGTTTATCGTCAGGAACCGTATTTGGTTTTTCATCCAGTGGCAATTCCATATCATTATCCGCCGCAACCGATTCCTGTTTCGGATGAAATGTTAAAATAAAATCAACCGACGGATCCTTGAATTCAACCAATGCACTGAACGGGACACGTATAAAAAACGGGCGACCATCAAACGTTAGTTGGACACCAAATTCCCGATCCGACACATGCAGGTTATTATATGAATACTGCAATACAATGGTCATAACGTCTGGATAACGCATACGTAAAAAATCCGGCAAAACAACCCCAAAATCACGTGTCTTGAACGTGATAAAGAAATGCGTTCCGTCACCCAAACCATTTATTTGTGCATGAACCAGTGCATCTTTGACCACAGATTTCAATGCATTATCCAATAAAGATTGATAATCAATTTTCGCCATCACTTGTAACTATATTACTTATTGTGCCGTCTATGCAAGAAACAATTATTGCATTTTTTGCATATTTAAATAAATTTTCATCTATACCCGTATACCAAACCTGGGCTTCTGTGGCATCTATGGCGTCAAAAAACATTTTGCGCGCGCATTCGTCCAGATGTGCGATTGCTTCGTCCAATAAAATAATTGCACCAGTATTCTTTTTTGCATGTATCAGTTTTGCATGCGCCAATATCAAATCAAACAATGCCATTTTTTGTTGTCCTGTACTGGTCAGGCGCACAGGCAATTTTAGCACATTATTAAACATACCAAAATCAGATTTATGCGGGCCATCTAAAACCATTTTATCTGCGACAATTTGACGCGCCGACCCCAAATATTCGCGATATTTTCGTTCAACATCACCCGCCGTCATACCATCGATAAACATTTTTTCAACCATACCGTTTATTGATACCGCGTAATTTTTCAAAAAATAGTTTATTTCACCCGCGTATTTTATTCGCCCATCACATATAGACGTTGCCGTTGCCGCAATATTATCATCAATAATGTCAATCAATCGCGAATCCGCGCCTGATTTTAACATTGCCGCACGTTCTGATAATAACTTAGCTAGTTTGGCATTACGCCCCGTGTGCGACGCATCAAACCCACAAACCAAACGATCAAAAAATGCCCGCCGGTCCGACACAGAATCAACAAACAACCTGTCTTCACGTGGAGACAACCAAACCATAGGCAACATTGGTGACAAAGACGATAATGGTATTATTTCATCTTCGCGTTTTGCATGACGATTACTGTCCCCTGAATTAAAATATATGGATATATTTGTATCTTCGTTTATGTTTGCAAATACTGAAAAAGACCCATCCCCATCAAATCGCGCAATATCAATCATATCTGCACCACGCATGCCACGATCACCCGACAACATGGACAATGATTCTAAGATTGCAGTTTTTCCAGCACCATTTGGACCAACCAAGATAATATTCCTAGCCCCGTTGGTTTTTATCCGGGACATTTTATGATTACGGAAATTTGTTAAAACAACAGTATTAATCATATCAAGATGGAGGCCAGGGTCGGAATCGAACCGGCATCCAAGGATTTGCAGTCCTCTGCATAACCACTCTGCCACCTGGCCATCTGTATTTGGTATGGGCATAATAGGGTAATTTTTTGACTATTTCAACATAAAAATTTACCACTATTAAGAATTGTTTTGCTTTGACCTGAAACGCTTTTTTGGTATAATTGCTTGTATTATTATTGAGGGAATGTAATATGAAAAAATTATTTGTTTTATTGGGGCTGATTCCAATGTCTGCATTTGCAGTTGACGATTGTGCAACAATCACAAACATTCCTGCAGATTCGCTAACCATTCAAGAAGTCGTAGAATTGGGGCTGTGCCGAAACCCACAAACAGCGTCTGCGTATGCAAACCTGCGCGCACAACGTTTTAACAAAAATAAATCTTATGCAAATTATTTGCCAAATGTGCGCGCTAGTTATTCTTTTTCAACGTCCTATGAACGCGATGATTTTGACGATTGGTCACATAGTGGACCATCTATATCTGCATCATATTTGCTGTTTGATTTTGGCAAACGTTTGTCTGACCTGAATCAATCCATTGCGACATATCGGGCGGCGGGTTTTGATTATGATGAAACAATTCAAAACTATGTTTATTCTGTTATTGGTGCGTATTATGAATTGTTAAACGCGGATGCTGATGTAAAATCTGCGGAAAGTGCATTAAAGGTTGCCAAGACCGCAAATGAAACCGCATCTAAAAAATTCAAGGCCGGCGCCGTTGCCAAGGCAGACGTGTTAAAATCTGAAACAACGTTGGCTAGTTCAGAATTATCACTGGAACGCGCAAAAAACAATCGTGAAATTGCCAAGGGGACATTATTAACAAAACTGTCTTTCCCAGCAGATCAAGATATAAAAATATTGGATATGCCGTCAACATTTGGTTCTGATGCAGAAAGCGACAGTATTGACGAATTGATATCAATCGCGCAACAAAAACGCCCTGATTTACTGCGTGCAGCGGCGAACAAGGACGCGGCGTGGCATCGCAGAAATTCGTCCCTGCTAACATTTATGCCGTCTGTATCAGCGTCTGCATCAATGGGTTGGGACAAACATGCGCGCACTGGTATTGGCGCACCAGAGGCAGATACGCCCAACGGCACAATCGGCATTTCAATTTCTATGCCAATATTTACTGGGTTTTCAAATTTCTATTCTGCACGCAGTGCCGCCGCATCGTACGAGGCCGCCAAGGAATCAGAACGTAATGTTTCCAACAATGCAATGATGGATGTCTTTACTGCATACCAGAATTATAAAACTGCACGCACTGTATTAAGCCAGACAGAGACATTATTAAAATCAGCCACAGAATCAGAACGCGTCACATCGGGAATGTACAAGGTTGGACGCGCAACAATGCTGGATTGGCAAACCGCACAATCAGAATTGGTTAATGCCCAGCAACAACATAATGCGGCGAAATACGACCTGTATGTCAAACGCGCAGCGGTTGCATTGGCAATTGGCGATATAAAATCTGAACTAGGGGATGAATAATGGCAAAATCAAATAAAATTGTTATCGCAGAAACACCCATTCCTGTTAAAAAGAAATCAATATTCGGTCGATTTTTTTCATGGATTTGGCGTCACAAATGGTGGTCCGCACTGGGGATACTGGTTTTAATCGGCACATATTTTTTAATATTTGGGTTTGGTGGTGGCGAAAAAAAAGGCGCGCTAATAACACTTAATATCACACGTGGCGATTTGTCACAGACTGTTACGGCAACCGGCGAAATTATGCCTGTTAATACCGTTAATGTCGGTTCCCAGGTATCTGGCACAATTGATGAAATTTATGTTGATTATAATTCTGTGGTAAAGCAGGGCGATAAATTATTAACAATTGATCCATCTGTGTTGCAATCGTCTGTGGATGAGGCCAAGGCATCCCTTGATTCTGCACAATCACAACTCAATTTCAAAAAGTCAGAATACGAACGCGATAAATCTTTGTATGCCGAAGGGTTTATTTCACGCGCAGAAATGGAACAATCACAAACTGAATACGAACAGTCCCAGCAAAGCGTAAAAAAGGCACAATATTCGTATGATCGCGCTGTTACTAATTTAGGGTATGCAACAATTACATCACCAGTTAACGGAACGGTTATTTCACGCAAGGTCGATAAAGGTCAAACCGTTGCAGCATCTTTCCAAACACCTGATTTATTTGAAATCGCCGAAGATTTAACAAAAATGCAAATTGAAACTGCTGTATCAGAGGCGGATATAGGTATGATTAAGGAAGGCATGGCGGTCACATTTACAGTTGACGCGTATCCAACCGATACGTTTTCTGGCTTTGTGCGCCAGGTTCGTCTGTCGCCAACAACAACATCTAACGTTGTCGTTTATACAGTTGTAATTGATGTTGATAATGCAGACCTGCGTTTAATGCCGGGTATGACGGCATTTGTAACAATAATTGTCAGTGCATCTGAAAACGCATGGAAAGCACAGAATGCTGCATTTTTGTTAAAGAATTTTGAAAACATTACTGATGACGCGGGCGATAAAAAACCAACCGATTACCTGGCAATCGAACGTAACGGTGACATCGTATTTGTTAAATACGAAAAAGGGTTGGTCACCGCCACAGAAACAGAAATTATTTCAGATGGAATTCAAAAGGGCGATAAAATTATAATCGGACGCGTCGGTCAAAAATCTGCAAACAAGACCGCGACCATGCGACAAGGGGGACACCCAGGTGGGCGGCCGTTCTAAAAATGAAGACAGCACCAATAATTTCTATGAATAAAATTTGTAAAAGTTTCCCACTTGAAATCGGTGGGACACAACAGGTTTTATTCGATATAACATTTGATGTCCAGCCCGGTGAATTCGTATCGATTATGGGGCCGTCTGGGTCTGGAAAATCAACGTGCATGAATATAATTGGGGCGCTGGATTCTGCAACATCTGGAACGTATCAATTATATGGCAAAGACATTTCGCAAATGACGCCTGATGAATTGGCGGTTGTGCGTAATGATTATATCGGGTTCGTTTTTCAAAATTTTAATTTGTTACCAAAACGCAGTATATTGGACAACGTTATGTTGCCATTGATGTATATGGGTAAGCCCATGGACGTGCGTATTTCACGTGCACGCGAAATGTTAAAATTGGTCGGTCTTGAAAATTTTGAAACATACCTGCCAACACAATTATCGGGCGGTATGAAGCAACGTGTTGCAATTGCACGCGCATTGGCGGGTGACCCAAAACTGATTTTGGCAGACGAACCAACGGGCGCATTGGACAGTAAAATGGGTAATGAAATTTTACAGTTTTTCAAAAAACTTAATAAAGATCTTGGTATCACAATCGTAATGATTACACACGAATTTGACATTGCACAGTATTCTGAACGATTGATTCACATTTATGATGGGCGGATAACGTATGATGGAAAAATACCAAAGCACGAATCTGATTTAATGCCAAAACATAGGGATAAAAAATGACATTCAACGATATGATCAAAGAATCTTGGCTGTCAATCAGTGGGAATAAACTGCGTTCATTCCTGACGGTGTTGGGTATTGTAATTGGTGTTATGGCGGTTGTGATTATGGTTGCAGTTGGCGAAACAGTTCAACAAACAATTACAGACCAATTTTCATCCCTGGGGACAAACACGGTTGTTATTCGTGCCGGCGCAGCACAATCGGCGGGCATTCGAACAGGGAACAGACAAACCCTGACCACAGATGATGCTGAATTTTTGGCACGCCTGCCGGATGTTGCGTCAGTTACCCCATTACAGATGTCGACTGCCCAGGTTGTATATGGAAATAAAAACTGGTCAACATCAATGATTGGTGCGTATCCAGGGTATCAGGTTGTTCAAAATGTTGAAATAGAATACGGAACTTTTTTTGATGACAATGCGGTAAAAAATGCGTCAACATATGCCGTTATTGGTCCAGATACACTGGAAGAATTGGGGATGCCACAAAATGCTGTTGGTGAAATTATCCGTGTTCAAAATACACCGTTTGTAATTATTGGCGTTATGAAAGCAAAGGGTGATTCCATGATGGGCAGTCAGGATGACATGGTTATAATTCCAATCACAACACTAAAAAAACGTTTGCAGGGCAGTCGTTTTCCAAAATCTGTATCACAAATCATGTTGAAACTGTATCAAGATGCAGATAACAATGTTGCCATCGATCAGATATCCGCCATTCTGCGTCAACGTCACAAATTAAAAGATACTGATAATGATGATTTTCAAATAACTGATATGAAGCAGGTTATGGAAACAATGGAAAATGTTACGGGATATATCAAATTATTATTGGTTGCAATTGCCGCAGTATCGTTATTGGTCGGATCAATTGGTATTATGAACATGATGTTGGTATCTGTTGCAGAACGCACCCGCGAAATTGGTGTGCGCAAGGCAATTGGCGCACGCGAAAAAAGTATTATTATTCAATTTTTATCTGAATCGGTATTGATTTCATTTATTGGTTCTATGGCTGGATTAGTATTGGGCATTGGTCTGGCCCAGGGAATTGGTCGTTTTGTTCTGGGATACAATGTTCCATTTAGTATATGGCCCGTTGTATTATCCGTATCTGTTGCAGTCGTTGTTGGTTTGTCTTCTGGGGTTTTCCCGGCAATCAAGGCGGCAAAATTAAACCCAATTGATAGTTTAAGGTATGAATAAAATGTTATGGATGGAATTGATTTTAGGGCTGGCTTTACTGGGGTTTGGCGGCGACATACTGGTCAAAGGTGCCGTTCGTGTTGCACAAAAATTAAAAATATCACCCTTATTAATTGGGATTGTTTTGGTTGGATTTGGAACATCAACACCTGAATTAATAACTACATTTTTGGCGATTTTTCAAACACCACCTGCCACAGGATTGGCGGTCGGTAATATTATCGGATCAAATATTGTAAATATATTGTTGGTTTTGGGATTGACCGCCGCAATATCGCCGGTATTGGTAAACAAAAAATCTTTCCGCAGGGATGGAATATTTTTAGCATTGTCTGGGTTACTGTTGGCGTTTTGTTTAATATTGGGGGTTATAAATTTCTGGATGGGATTAGTAATGGTTGCGACCCTGATTGGATATGTGTTATATAGTTATTATCAAGAACGCAATATGCCCCAGACCCCAGATAACGATGCGTATACAGGCCCAATGTTGCACGCGGTATTAACAACAATTTTAGGTATTGCGATGACATTACTCGGGGCACGATGGCTGGTAAATTCATCGGTCGCAATCGCAACTATGTTTGGTGTGCCTGACACAATTATCGGACTAACCGTAATTGCGGTTGGAACGTCATTGCCAGAAATTGCAACATCTATAATCGCATCAATTCAACACCATAATGAAATCGCGTTTGGTAATATCGTGGGCAGTAATATTTACAACGCGTTGTTTATCCTGGGGTTTGTTGCGTTATTCAAACCAATTCAAATCCCGGCAAATCTGGAAATCAGTTTTGCAATTATGGCGGCGGTAACACTGGTGATGCTGTTATTTGGGCGAATGGGCCGCGTATCCAGAATAGGGGGATTTCTGTTATTGTTGGGTTATGCGGGATACCTATATTGGTTAATTTGATAAACCGCAGATTTATTATTGCAAATAGAAAAATGTCTGATATAATCGGTGTGCTTTGGGTGGTTAGCTCAGTTGGCTAGAGCGTCACGTTGACATCGTGGAGGTCGTTGGTTCGAGCCCAATACCACCCACCAGAATTAAAACTATGCGAATGTATAATTAATCTTTGTCAAAAATATTGCGGGAACAAAATTTGCGCCCGTTTTGGGCGTTTATTTATAAACAAAAGGAACAAAACCATGGCGAAAAAATATCTTATAACATCTGCATTACCGTATGTTAATTATAATCTGCACATTGGACATATGGCGGGCTGTTTATTACCATCTGATATTTATGCGCGTTTTTGTCGCGCCATGGGTCGTGATGTTTTATTTGTGTGTGGGGCCGACGAACATGGAACCACCAGTGAAGTTGGCGCAATGAAAGAAAATATGCCTGTTGCCGAATATTGTGATAAATATCGCAATGCACATTTGCGTGATATTGATGATTTTGAAATGTCTTTTGACCTATACGGCAGAACACATACAGAAAAGCACGAAAAATTAATACATGAATTATTTACCCGTCTGGATGAACAGGGTATGATTATTGAAAAAACATCTGTTCAACCATATTCTGTAAAAGATAAAATGTTTTTAGCAGATAGATTTGTTATCGGAACATGCCCAAAATGTGGGTATGACAGGGCGTATGGAAACGAATGTTCCGGATGTGGTGCGACATTGGAACCATCTGAACTTATTAACCCACATAGTGCAATTACAACTGATTCACCGGTGGAAATGCGTGAAACAAAGCACCTGTATTTCAAGACCAGCGCAATGCAAAACAAACTTCGCGAATGGATTGATTCGCGTAAGGGTTGGCCCAAAACCGCAACCGCAATTGCAAATAAATGGTTAGATGAAGGTTTACATGATAGTCCCATTACACGCGATTTAAAATGGGGAATACCT
>JBKSNB010000076.1:0-9586 GCA_046882025.1 Alphaproteobacteria bacterium
GAATTAAATTCAAACCAATTTGCATATTTTGATATTCTGTAACAACGGCGGTATGATCAATGATGAATTTGTTTGGACCTATGCGTGCAAATGTTATTTTGCCAATGTTTTTGCCATAGCATTTTGCATCAAACCCATAACCGTCTGCGCATAAAGTATAAACAATATTTTCCATATAATTGTCACCTTTTATATGGAAAATTATATATTAAAAATTTTTATAATAAATCGGATTGTAGTCCGCTGTTATTTTATCATATTGTAATTGGTACGAATTGCCTTTGCGCTTTTGTCCAGTAACGCTGATTCCCCGCGTGTCATTTGTGGTTTTAATGTTGCAACACATCCACATGCCCCCACAATGCGTGGTAACGACATAGCAATATTTTTAGATACGCAACTAACGGTTAAAATGCGGTTTTCGTTGTTTATAATACTGCGCAGCAGATCAGCAACAGCGGCAGCAATTCCGTCCCACGTTGCGCCACGTCCCTGGATAATTTCATATGCCGCAGAATGAACCCTGTGTTCAATTGTTTTTCGTGCCGATGCAGAAATTGGAATTTTAACCTGGCGACAGAAATCGTTTAATGCAATTGAACCAATCGTAATTGATGACCAATTTATAATACTGGAATCACCATGTTCGCCTAATACATATGCATTTATTGATTGTGGTGATACACATAAATGACGTGACAATATTGTTCGCAGACGCGCAGAATCCAACATTGTTCCCGTCCCGATGATTCTGTCTGCGGGCAGACCAGATAATTTTTGCGCCAACATCACCATTGCGTCTAATGGGTTTGTGACGATTACTATCTTTATGTTTTTTGTGTCAACATTTGCCATTACGCGCGGAATTATATCTGATATTACAGATGCGTTTGTTTTTACCAATTCACTGCGTGGTTGCCCGGTTTTTTGATTCGCGCCTGCGGCAATAACAACAATGTCAGAACCACGTATGCCGCGATAATTACTGACGTCTGATATTTTTATGTCGCGTTCAAATGCAGATGCATGACCTAAATCTTCGGCGGCGGCGCGTGCACGTGCACCATCACGATCAAATAAAACAATTTCATTAAATAGTCCTGTGTTTTTTACAGCGGTTGCGACCGCCGATCCCACAGATCCAATTCCAATAATAGCAACCTTCATTCCTTATCCTTTCTTTTTTTATAATTATAACACATTTCTATGCCCTTTGCATTGTGATAATACGCATATAGTGAATAAATTTACGATTCGTAATGAAATCAGGTTTTATTGTTTTATGTTTATTATTCTAAACGTCAATTCAACCTTTGCGGGTAAATGTTTTAAGAAAATCAAAAAAGAATATAATCATAATCAACAAAGGGAAATATTATGTTACATGCGGCATTGTGGAACGCAATTGATAAACTAGCCGAACAAAATCATATGACTTGTTCGGCACTCGCACGGTTAAGTGGTTTGGATTCAACGGTGTTTAATAAATGTAAACGCACATCACCCCATGGACAACCGCGTTGGATATCCACTGAAACAATTGCAAAAATACTGGTCACAACGAATACGTCTGTCCAGCAATTTGCAAAATTGTTCCCTAAAAAAATAGAGCAATAATTATATCAACTTTCCGATTGCAACAGCGGTATCGCACATACGATTAGAAAATCCCCATTCGTTGTCATACCACGCAGTCACATGAACCATTTTGTCGCCCAATATCTTGGTTTGTGATGCGTCAAATATGGAACTGTGTTGATCGTGCGTAAAATCAATTGAAACCAGCGGTTTATCGTTATATGCAAAAATATCAGATACTGAATTTTTCATCACAGAATTAATTTCATCTGGGGTTGTATCTTTTTTCAAATTAACAATCAATTCAACGACAGATACATCGGGTGTTGGAACGCGAATAGCGATACCGTCCATTTTTCCTGCCAATTGTGGCAGAACCAAACCGATTGCCTTGGCGGCGCCAGTGCTGGTTGGAATCATTGACAGGGCGGCTGCACGTGCACGGCGGAAATCTTTGTGTGTTTTATCCAATAATTGCTGGTCACCAGTGTATGCGTGAATGGTTGTCATCCATCCGTTTACAATTCCAAAATGTTCATCCAATACCTTTGCCACAGGTGCCAAACAATTTGTTGTGCACGATGCGTTTGAAATGATTAAGTCAGATTTTTTTAATGTTTTATCATTAACACCATAAACGATTGTTGCGTCTGCCCCTGCGGATGGCGCGGATACCAATACACGTTTTGCACCACGTTCCAGATGCACGCGTGCTTTGTCCGCCGCGGTAAATAATCCTGTGCATTCCATAACGATATCTATATCCATTGCAGCCCATGGTAAATTATTTGGGTCACGTTCGGATATACATTTAATCTTCTGGTTGCCTGCAATTATGTAATCGCCATCTATCTTAACGTCTAATGGCATTGTTCTGTGCACTGAATCGTACTGCAACAGGTATGCGTTTTGTTCAATTTGTGCCAAATCATTTATTGCGACAAATTCAATGTCATCGCGTTTTGCTTCCAATGCTGCACGCAAAACCATGCGTCCAATACGTCCGAAACCATTAATTGCAACTCTAATTTTTTTCATGTTTTTATCCTTTCTTTGATGTGTTTTTATTGATTTTATCATTTATTAGATTGGATAGACAATCGGATTTTTTTACTTTGTTTTCTTGCAGTGGGAAAATACACAATGTATAATGTGGACTATGTCAAATACAGCATTCATTATTACGGGGCCAACGGCGTCTGGAAAATCTGGGTTTGCGCATGCGCTGGCAATGCGCATCGGTGGGTTTATCATAAATTGTGACAGTGTTCAGATTTATCGTGGCATAGAAAACATATCAGCGAGTCCGTTTGCAGGTCGTGATGTTTCTGATGATATAGACGGTGTCCCATACAGATTATTTTCCATTATGGATTTGGATAGTCAAATCAGTGTTTCTGAATATTTGTCACTGGCAGGACAGGCGTATGATGATGCGCTGTCGCAAAATAAGGTTCCAATTTTTGTTGGTGGAACTGGCTATTACATAAACGCGATTATTAACGGCATGTCACCAATGCCGGATATTAGTGAAGATAACAGGAATTTAGCACGTGAATTGGTAATGTTTGATATTGATGGGGCCCGTAAAATGTTGCCTGATGATTTCACTGCAACCGATCCCCAACGCATATCCCGTGCGTTAGAGGTGTTTTTGGAAACTGGTCATCACATTACTGAATTTCAGAAAAAACGTCGTGTTGGTGCAATTGCGCCGGATGCAGTGCGGGTTTTGATAAATCCTGATGCTAATGTTTTGCGTGAACGTATCGCAGCACGTGTCCCCGAAATGATTGCGTCTGGCGCGTTGGACGAGGCAGAAGATATCATCGCCAACGATTTTGATTCTTCACGTGCAATTGGTGCCGCCCAATTGGTTGATTACATTAATGGCAAAATCAGTTACGAAAAATGCATTGAAAATTGGATTACAAAGACGAATCAATACGCTAAGCGTCAGCGAACATGGTTCCGTACACAGTATGATGCGGATGTAATTATTAATCATGTCCCGACCGATGCAGATATAGATATATTGTTGCAAAAATAAAACGAAATGGCTATTTTATAGTTATGTTTAATGCTGGAACAATTGTTAAAGTTTTAATACCCAATGTCATAAATACTGGTTATGATTATCGCCTGACGGGTGATGCGGGGCTTGGTCAATTTGTTGCGGTAACGGTAATGAATCGGAAATATATAGGGGTGATTTATGGTATTGGCGACAGTGGCCTTGACACGTCAAAAATAAAAAACATTTCTGAAATTTTTCCGTCTGGTTTATCAGTTGACGATTTGTTGTGGATTCAGAAAATGTCTGAATGGACATTGATGGCGCCTGGGGCTGTGTTGCGTTTAATTATAAATGTGCCAGATGCGTTTTTGCCACCACAACAGGAACAATTATATACATTTAATTTTGATGCTGATATTCGTATGACCGATGCACGTCAAATTATTGCAGATGCATTTGCATCAAATGATAACGATGCGATGTCTGTAAATGATATAAAAAATATAACGCATGCAACCCCGGCGGTTATTAATGGGTTGATAAAAAATGGTACATTGGTTGCAACGTCTGTGCGTCCAAAAACAGAATTTATTTTTGATTATCATGATATGGGAAATGTTACACTGAATGCGGAACAGCAATCTGCGGCGGACGAAATAGGACGCGGAATAGATGCAGGTGGTTTTTCGGTGTATTTATTAGACGGTATAACCGGATCAGGCAAGACCCAGGTTTATTTTGATTCTGTGTTGCGTGCATATAATAATGGCAAATCAGTATTGCTGATGATGCCGGAAATTGCGTTGACCGCACAGTTTATGAATCGTTTTACATCACGTTTTGGTGCGGCGCCTGTTGTATGGCACAGTAATTTAACATCTGCGCGTCGGCGTGAAATATGGCGTGGCGTTGCAGATGGTAAAATTAGAATCGTTGTTGGCACGCGCAGTGCCCTGTTTTTGCCGTGGCAGAATTTGGGTTTAATTGTTGTTGATGAAGAACACGACACATCATATAAACAGGAAGATATGGGAAATTATCATGCGCGCGACATGGCGGTTTTGCGTGCCAAAATTGCGCGGTTTCCAATAGTGTTGGCATCTGCGACCCCATCCGAAGAAACCCTGCAAAATGTTAAATTGGGAAAATATAAACAATTAAAATTAACATCGCGTTTTGGTGGTGCACAGTTACCAAAAATTGAAACAATTGATATGCGTGAAAATCGCCCAACAAACTATACATTGGGCGATGAAACATGTGCGGGTAATTTGTCTGAACCATTATGCAGTGCGATTGATGAAACGCTATCTGCGGGACACCAGGTTATGTTGTTTATAAATCGTCGTGGTTATGCGCCAATTGTTCAGTGCCGCAAGTGTGGTTGGGTGGCACAGTGTCCTGATTGTTCGGTTGGCATGACGTATCACAAACGAATTGGGAAATTATTATGTCACATGTGTGGTCGCACAATGGAATTGCCGAAAAAATGTCCGAATTGTGGTGATGGTGTGTCAATGCGTGGGGCAGGGCTGGAACGTATAGATGCGGAAATTGCCGCACGTTTTCCATCTGCGCGAACGGCATTGGTATCCAGTGATACGATTATGACGCGTCAAACATTGGAACGATTGGTTGCAAAAATGGAATCTGGCGAAATTGATATTATTATTGGCACACAGATTCTGGCCAAAGGTCACCATTTTCCAAACCTGACATTGGTTGGTGTTGTTGATGCGGATATGGGTTTGTATGGCACTGATTTCCGCGCGCCCGAACACACGTTTCAACAATTGTTTCAGGTCGCGGGTCGTGCGGGTCGTGGAAACGCGCCTGGGCGTGTGTTGTTGCAAACATATCAACCGGATAACCCGGTAATAAATGCGATATGTGCGGGCAATCGTGATGAATTTTTTGCATCCGACATGGCACTGCGTGCGGCGGCGAAAATGCCCCCGTTTGGGAATTTGATAGCAGTTATTATTGAGGGTCAGCGGGAACAGACGTTAAAACAATACGCATCTGCGCTGGGGGTGGCGGCGCCAAAATTAACAAATGCAAAAATTATGGGGCCAATTGCGGCGCAAATATATCAGGTTCGTAATTGGTATCGTATGCGATTTTTGGTAATGGGTGATGTGCGCTCGGATTTACAGGGCGTTGTTAAGAAATGGATTTCATCGGTTAAGACACCAACAAACATACGTGTAAAGATTGATGTTGGTCCTGTGAATTTTATGTAATTTTTATATGCTTAAACAACCTCTGTCACGGCACGCAGGGAACCGTCGCGCGCCAATTGCACGACGCGAATCTTCTGTTTCATTTCTGCAATTAAATCTGTTCGGTCGTATGCGGGTTGTGTGTGTAAAATACGGTCTGCAAATGCGGCGTATGCGGCCTCAGCACTTTCAGCATGAATCGTGGTATAGAAATGATCGTGACCCGTTCCCAACATTTCCCACAGTACCGATGCATTGTCAGTTGAGATTTCGCCACCAATAATCACGTCGGGTGTCATACGCACAACCAAATCCAACAGGCGCGCATAGTTAAAATTATTGCTCTGTTCTGTACGAGATAAAACAAAATGCACACGATTTGCCTGGGGAACGTGAATTTCGCGCGCATCTTCAACCGTAATAACACGGCTGTTTTGATCAATCAGTGTCAGCATATGATTCAAAAACGTTGTTTTTCCGGTTGCGGTTGCGCCACTTATCAAAATCGGACTGCCGTCATTAATGGCGGACATTAAACGTTCGTACGGATCGTCGGGGCGTTCAGATTTACGTTGTTTGACCTTTAATAATTTTTTACCCTTTTCCAAATGATAATTTTCAAAACTTGTTTCCGGTGCATTCCCGCCACGAATGTTTAGCGCGACGCCACCCGTCACGTCATTTTCGTCATATTGAACGTTTGGTCCTGCGATTGCTGAAAACCGGTGGTTGCCGGGCAGTGTTGCATACACAACTGGAATACCATGTGTTGGGTCAAACGGCAATTCATAAATGTTCGCAACCGTATGAATTAAATCAATCAGATATTGTTTGCTTAACTGTTCTGCACGATATGAAACCCATGGAACGCGCGCACCGTGCAGGCGCATCCATACTTCGCCCGCATGATTTATCGCGATTTCTTCAACAAATGACGGCTTGTAAAATTCCGCCAACGGTTTCAACAAAGAATCAAGAACTACATTCGCCATGCATATTATTTTATCATAAATCAACGCTTGAATCAAAACAGTTTGTTTGGTAAAATTAAATAAAAGAATGAAAGAGAGAAAAATATGAAAAAAACATTTTTGCTATCTGTATTATCTGCTTTGTCATTGGCGGCATGCGGTGGAACTGCGTATAACCAGGATGATTTTGCGAACGGCGGTTCTGATGCACCGCTGTATAATGAACGGTCGTCTACATTTATGCAATCGGATAACCAGTATGCCAATATCGATTCGTATAAACCCAAGACAGATGCTGATAAAGAATCTGTCCAGGAAAAATGGAATACTTCGCGCAAGGAAACACGTTGGCAGGAATATCGTGGCACAATGGTTCGTGTGGAAATACTGTTGGGAAATAGCGACGTGCGTGAAATGCGTCTGCGCATGATACAGAATGCAGACGGTATGGATATTGATGGTGATTCACGTAATATTTTATCGCGTGTGGCTGACTTTGAAATGAAACGTGTGTGTGGTCGTAATGCGGATAGTATCGTGATTATCTATGATACCCCATCGTTTGAGGCCATGCGCCCAACCCCGTATTTTGATTACAGGATAGAGGCCGAAGGTGCCACCATGCGTGAATACGGGTTCCGTTGTGTATATAACAATTAAGGGGTTTTTAAATGACGGAAGTTGATGAATAAATCATAAAATTTTATTATTGACCTGTGATGGGTGTTTGTATTAAATTTCATCTGAACCTGAATAAATATTCGGTAACAAAGAAAAGGATGAAAAATGAAAAAAATTGCAACAATATTGGGTGTGTGTGGAACGGTTATGCTAGCGGCATGCGGTAATAATGGTGCCAAAAATGGTGACACGGTTATTATTGATTTCGCTGGGTTTGATAAAAACGGTGTCCAATTTGATGGCGGAACGGCAACTGGTTTTGCATTGAAATTGGGATCTGGTCAATTTGTTCCTGGATTTGAAGAACAGTTGGTTGGTGCCAAGGCGGGTGAAACACGTGAAATTAACATAACATTCCCAACAGATTATGTTCCAGAATTGGCGGGCCAGGACGTTGTGTTCAAGGTTACCGTTAATGAAATTGTCAAAGAATAATATTTGTTCTTGATACACAAAAGCACCATCGTTCAAGATGGTGTTTTTTGTTTTATAATTTCTACAACAAAAAAACGCAGCAACACTGCGGTTAAATTCCTGGCGTGGGCTGGGTGGAATCCATCCAATGTTGGTTTTCCGCTGTTTTTTGCCCGTAATACCATCCTAAAACGTCATTTTGCCTGACACTTGCTTGACACTTTTATAATATAACGTGATTTTTACCCAAAGCACAGTGTTTTTTTATTTAAAATTACCTGATATATAATATAATGACCATTAGCAAAGGAAATTTACTATGACGGATATAAATAATCAAATTGCGATATATATTGCTGAAAACGGACAGACACAAATTGATGTTCGTGTCCAAGACGACACAGTATGGTTGAACCAAAAACAGATTTCTTTACTGTTTGGGGTTGGTATTTCTGGTATTAATGAACATATACAAAATGTGTATAATGATGGGGAATTGCCAGAAAACACGACTATTCGGAAATTCCGAACTGTCGTGCAACGTGGTTTTCGCGGTGCAGTAGAGGAAGATATTTTATATTACAACCTTGATATGATTCTGTCTGTGGGATATCGGGTAAAATCTAAAACTGCCACGCAATTTCGTATTTGGGCAACCAAAACATTAAAAGATTATTTATTACAGGGTTATGTTGTAAATCAAAAAATGCTGTCTGAACAAAAATCTAAAATGTTGATGTTGCAGAAAACCATTGATTTAATGACACGCAGTATTGAAAATCAAACGGAAAATCTGGACCAGGCACAACAGGTATCACGTGTTCTGAACGATTTTGTCCAAGGATTAAATTTATTGGATGATTTTGACCATAAAACTTTGGATGCAAACGGTAAAACTAAATCAACCGCAACCGTAATTAAACCAGATGAATTTTTAACTGTGGTTGATAAAATGAAGGGCAGTTTTGCCAGTGATGTATTTGCCAAACCCAAAGATGAAAGTTTTTACAGTTCAATCGGCCAGATATACCAAACATTTGACGGCAAAGACCTGTATCCAACATTGGAAGAAAAGGCAGCGAATTTACTTTATTTAATTGTCAAAAATCACAGTTTTGTTGATGGTAATAAGCGCATAGGTGCCAGTTGTTTTCTGTATTTCTTGGATAAAAACAATATGCTGTATGGTGATAACGGCCAGAATATCATAGATAGTGCGACATTATTTGCGCTGACTTTATTGATAGCCGAAAGCAATCCAGCCGAAGCAAATACTGTCAAACAGGTCGTAATCAGTGTGTTAAATCGTGGAAAATAAAATCACCATCCCATTCTATCTATAAATCTGGATAAGGTTGCGTGTTTAACCCCCATTATTTTGGCAATTCTGTATTTGGTTAGTCCCATATCTAATAATTTTTTGACTTTTTTGGCATTTCTGGACAGTTTTAATTTTCTTGATTGTGCTGCAAATGGTCGTCCTAACTTTTTACCAGTTGCTTTGATATTATCTAATGATGCTTTGGTGCGTTGTGATATTAGGTTGCGTTCTATTTCCGCAGATAGTCCAAATGCAAACGCCATTACTTTACTTTGAATATCATTACCCAATCTATAATGCTCTTTTAAAGTCCAAACCTGACAATTCTTATTTAAACAATTTTCTAATATATGCATAACTTCAAGTAAAGAACGACCCAATC
>JBKSNB010000077.1:0-1699 GCA_046882025.1 Alphaproteobacteria bacterium
GGGATATATTTTTGTATTGCTATTTTATGAACACCACGTGACGCACAATCAGTTGCAATATCTAATAAATCTTGTTTTGTAATAAAATGCGGATCGCATGTAATACGAACCTCTAAATCTTTGCCGGTTTGCAACCACACATTTAATGATTTTGACATCAAATCGTATGCCGCACCGTTACCAACCAATGATTCATACTTGTCACGCGGTGCCTTGTAATCCAGACCAATCCAATCAACATAATCAGACACATCTGACAATAATTTGGGGTAAAAACCATTTGTATGCAAACCTATCTTGAAACCTAAATCACGCACACGTTTTATATAATCAATTGTGGCGGGACCCTGCATTAACGCTTCGCCGCCAGAAAAAACAACCGCTTCTAATTTTCCAACACGATCGCACAGCCAATCAAACACTTTGTCGGCGTCGTATTCCCCTGCACCAGGTGCAATCAAATGGGGATTAGAACAATACGCACAACGAATTGGGCAACCACGCAAGAACAAAACACACGCCAATTTACCCGGATAATCAATTGTTGTAAACGATACTAATCCCCCGATTTGAATTTCTGGCATGGCAAGTTTACGCAACCTTTTTTAACAAATCTGTATGACGTTGACCTGTGGTTAAACTGTTCGCCTCTGTAAATGTTTTACGTTCGCAAAATTCAGAATACTTACCAATATTAAAGTTTGACACAGGTCTGATAAAACCCATTGAGCGCGAAAATATTTCACATTTTGTTCTTTTGCAATCACATGCAGTCATTTCTTTCTCTCCTTATATTTTTAATTATTGTTTTGATTTGCTGCGTTTTCTGCATCACATTTTGGACAATATTCAAAACGCCCTGCCAAATATCCATGTTTTGGACAAATAGAAAACGTTGGGGTCAGTGTCATATATGGAATCTTGTAGTTTTCAAATATGGTTCTGACAATCTTTTCAGCCGTTTCACCCGAAGATACAGGTTCCCCCATATACAAATGCAACATTGTTCCGCCAGTATATTTACGTTGTAATTCTTCCTGGTGTTCCAATGCAACAAATGGATCATCCGTATAATTTACAGGCAACTGGGTTGAATTCGTGTAATACGGTGCCTCACGCGTTCCCGCTGTTATAATATCAGGAAAATTCTTAACGTCTGTTTTCGCAAAACGGTACGAACATCCTTCGGCTGGGGTTGCTTCCAGATTATACAGGTTACCTGTTTCTTCCTGGAAATTCGCCAGATGTTCACGGATAAAATCCATCATATCCAGCACTAACTTTTTACCAAACGGCGTCGCAATATTATCGCGTCCATTTGTAAAATTAAGTACCATTTCATTCGCACCGTTAACACCAATCGTTGAAAAATGATGATTCCAATTGCCCAAATAACGACGGGTAAATGGATACAAACCACGTTCCATATTTTTAGAAATAATTTTACGCTTAATTTCCAATGCATCGCGTCCCAATTTTATCAAACGTTCCAATTCACGGAACAGACCGTCGCGATCGCCCTTGTACAAATATCCCAAACGCGCCAAGTTAATTGTAACAACACCAATGGAACCTGTCTTTTCCGCCGACCCAAACAGACCGCCACCACGTTTTAACAATTCACGCACATCCAAACGCAATCTGCAACACATAGAACGAACATCAGTCGGATTCAAATCAGAATTTAAAAAGTTCTGGA
>JBKSNB010000078.1:0-2645 GCA_046882025.1 Alphaproteobacteria bacterium
CGTTATAATTAAAATTGTCACGACGATTGCGCTTATAACACCGACACGTCCGATAAAATTTGCCAATTTATCCAACTGTAACTGTAATGCGGTTTTTACATCCTGAACATCACCAAGCGCAATTAGTATTTTTGCATTTTCCGTATCCATACCGATACGGGTCACATACATTGCGCCCCCGCCACCATGGACAGTTGTACCGGCAAACACGTGATTTGCATCAACATAATCATCAGCGGTAATTTTTGCATCATGGTTATACTTAAAATTACGAACGGGGGACTTGTGCACTTCTGCACTTTCGCCATTAAGCACAGAATTATTTACATCTAATTTACCATAAACGATATAACCATCGGCGGGGATTGCCTCACCTGCTTCAAGCAGCACAATATCGCCAACAACGATTTCAGTACTGTCTAATTTACGAACACGTCCATTACGTATCACATTACAAAACAACTGGGATGCACGGCGACGCAGTTCAATTGTACTTTTCTGGCTGCGCATTTGATTCACAACATTTACGACACAAACAACTATCAAAACGACACCTATGCCGATGGCTTCGGTCATTTCGCCATACCCCAACAATGCCAACACCACAAATACCAATGTCATTATTAATAAAATAACATTAATTTTATCACGAAACACATCCAACAAAAAATCCCACGCTGTTTTCGCCTTAGGTTCTGGCATTATATTAGAACCGTATAAACTGCGACTAGCAACAACTTCTGATGCATTTAATCCACGTAAATTCATAACTGTAAACCCACCTACTTTTTCCAATTACAGGCATATGATATTGCTTTACCTATACCTTAGGCAAGTGTAATTTTACAACACACCAGATGATAAAAATCATAACCAGCCCCCCTGCCGTAAAAAAGATGTTTTTTTGCATTTATGCCTATTTTATGGTATAATGAACGGTAAGAGGAAAACGAAATGAAATACAATCCAAGTTTACATAGATTATCAAATGGTGTATCAGTTATTTTTGATCCTATGGATTTAGAAACAACTGATGTTACAATCAGATTTAATACAGGTTCGCGTGACGAGAAACCAAATCAGCACGGTATTACCCATTTTGCAGAGCATATTTTCTGCTGTGGAACCCATAGATTTCCGAACAGGGACAGTATAAAAAAATATTTAAAGCAAAACGGAATATCTTGTGATGCAATGACTGGTGTTAATAGATTGAGTTTTGTTGGAACATGTTTGCCTGATAAACTTGGCGTGTTGATTGATTTTTTATCAGACCAGCTTAGTGACTCTATGTTTGATCCAGAACATATAGAAAAAGAACGTGGCGCGATACTGGACGAACGCAACCGCAGTTTGGATAAAGATGACACTAAATACAACGATTTGGTAGACAAGGAATTATTCGGCAATACTAACACTATTTTTTGTAGCAAAAACATTGGTCCCCAAGAAAACATTAAACGTTTTACGCGTGAAGAACTGTTGTTTTTTATTAAAAGCCGTCTGTCCGCTAACAATTGCACGATAATTATATCTGGTAAAATAGAAAATCCAGAACAAACTTTGCAATTGTTGGAAGAAAAGTTCACATTCTTGAAACAATTTGACGTGCATGAAAACACCGATATAAAATACACACCGGCGTATAAGCATTTACCATTACCAGGGCACAACAATACGCAAGTCAACATTTTGTTCCCTATGATGTATCCAGTAGATAAAGAGCACGAATTCCAAAACACGTGTATTGGCTTAATGGGTAGTTTTGTAAGAGAAAAGTTGCAGAAATGTCTAAGATATGACAATTCTCTGGTGTATGGCATTACAAACATTTTAACAGGAAACGACCGACTTACCCTTAATGGCGTCCGAACACAAACAAGCCCAGACAACATAGAAAAATGTGTTGCGCTGATTGCACAAACGTGTGCTGACATTTATTACAATAACACGATGACACAAGAGGATTTAGATTCCATAAAAATAGCGCGTAAATTAAATAATGCAAGTTTCCTGGACAATCGGTCTAAACGTTCAGAAAGATTGTTGTATTATTATCGCCGTGATGGTGAATTGTACGATTTCTATTCGGATGAAAAAATGGAACAATCTGTCACATTGGAAGACCTAATCAAATATACGCGTGGCATGTTTGATGAAAAAAACATCTCCATTTTAACAACTGGCGCTGATTATAATTGCGATTTGATGGCAATATGGCGTAAAAACTTTAAACCAACAAAAAGCAATGTGCTGCTCAAATCTATGAACGTGCAACAAATCATTCCTGACGATCAGAATGGAATGTAAAATTCCGTCTAAACTGGCGGTATTTTTTTGCATTTATGCCTGTTTTGTGGTATAATGAGTCGCAAGAGAAAAGAAAATGAATTTAACTGATATAAAACTTTTGCGCAGGGGAATTTCTGAAAAACTAAAATCAGAATCAGAACGTGAAAAATTACGTGGCAAACAGGTAGATGCTTTTGATGCACTGGTTTCTGATAAATTTACAGATGAACAAATTTCGCACAGTTATTTCAAATTACCAACTGGATTTGGTAAAACGGTCATGTTTGCACATATGGCGGATGCGTATTTTAGTGCGGTTGAATCAGCTGGGGCAAAACGTCAAAAAATCATAA
>JBKSNB010000079.1:0-8937 GCA_046882025.1 Alphaproteobacteria bacterium
CTAGGATTTTCTTGCTATTGCGGGGTGAATCATAACTGCATTAAATTGCGTTATTTTCAATAAAAAAAAACGCCCGTTTGGGCGTTGTTTTTACATTTCTGATGGGATTTCCAATCCCATTAAATCAATCGCCGTTGCCAATGTGTCACGCGCAATACGCGCAATATACAAACGCCCTACCCGTATATCAGCATCAACATCGTCACGTAATATTGGACAATTGTGATAAAATGTGTTTATCAGTTGACATAAATCATACGCATAATTTGCAATCATATCCGTTGCACGGTTTTCAAATGCCGTTTCCAGTGTCCGTTCAAAATCCAGAACCTGAATCAACAAATTACGTTCATCAGATGTCAAATTATACTGCGGCAATACGTTCGCAGAATCCGCACGTTTTAGAACACTGTTCAAACGAACCGCCGTATATAAGACATATGGTCCGGTACGACCTTCAAAACTGGTGATTTGCGCCGGATCAAATATGTAATCGGACTTTACATCATGCAGTAAATCATTAAACTTAACCGCCGCCAACGCAATTTGCGATATTGTTTTATCATCTAAATTTTTACCACTGTCCGCAACACGTGCACGCACCGCATCATTCGCAATATCCAGAACATCCAATAATTCAGCGACGCCACCATCACGCGTCTTAAACGGTTTACCATCAGCACCCGTTAATGAACCAAATCCAGTATGTAATAATTCTGCCTTGGTTATATCTGCCATTTTTACAACACGAAATACCTGTTCAAAATGAAGGCTCTGGCGAGAATCTGTAAAATATCCAATAACATCAGGATTATCTGTTCTATTACGGTAATAAATCGCCGTCAAATCTGCAGCCGCATAGGTTTGGGTGCCCGTACTGGTTCTAAACATTAATGGTGGCATCGGTGCAGTATCAGAATCCCGCTTTACATTAATAATTATTGCGCCATCAGATTCTTGCAACAACCCCTTATGTTCCAAGATGTTTTGGGTGTCTGCAACATAATCAGCAACACCACGTTCCCCCATTGTCATATCAAAAGGCAAAACATTTAAACGTCTTAATACTTCATCCATCTGGGCCAAAGATATCTGCATAAAATCATCGTAAATTTTACGATACTGCATATTACCAGCCTGCAATTCAGCAGTAATTTCCTTGGCGCGCACCAACCAGGCTTCATCTTCTTTGGCACGGACGGTTGATGCCGGATACATCTTGTTTAACTCATCTGCATTTTTTGGCATACCATATTCCAAAATCCATGCAATAATCAACCCCATTGGGCGTCCCCAATCACCAATATGATTATAGCTTTTTGTGTGATGTCCCAAAAATTTCGCGATACGATTAAAAGTATCCCCAACAACAGTTGTTCGCAAATGCCCAATATGTAGTGCCTTGCCAACATTATAACCACCATAATCTAAATCTATTTTTTTTGCGTTTGGGTTATTGTATTGCACAGGAGAATGAACATTTTCCAATATAAAATTATCTTTAATTTTAATATTTATAAACCCAGGACCCGCAATTGTCGCCGATTCGACAAATTCAAGTTCCTGTAATTTTGGCAAAATTTCACCTGCCAATTCACGCGGATTTTTATGTGCGGCCTTGGCCCCAACCATGGCAGCATTCGTTGAAAAATCCCCAAATTCACGATTACGCGGAATTTCCAAATTCGCCTTAAAGCCCAATTTATTGTTTATTTCATCAGATACATATTTATATAAATTCATTTTTTCATCCCTATATTGGTAAAACAACCCGCACACGCAGACCACCCATGTCGCTATCTTCCAAGAACAGTTGCCCCCCATGATTTTCAATTGCAGTTTGGGCAATCGACAACCCCAGGCCTGTTCCACCTGTATCCGCACCACGCGCAGCATCTAAACGTACGAATGGACGCAGTGCATCCAACTTTTTATCGTCTGGAATGCCAGGACCATCATCTTCTATGATAACCTCTATCGATTCAGCAGTATCATGTTCAGTAATTTGAATTTTATGTTTCGCATAACGCGCCGCATTTTCTATGATATTTGCAAACGCACGTGTCAACGCCATTGAACGCGCATAAAACTGTGCCGGCACATCAGGGAAATTTAATATAATCTGCTTGTCAGGCGCACTATCCCGCGCAATACGGGTCAGCATTGCCGGCAATTCTGTTATCTGTTCTATTTCAGGCATTTCACCACGTGCAAACGACAGGTATCCGTTTATCATTTCAGACATACGGTCAATATCCTGTAATAAAACATGCTTGTCCCCACTGTCAGTTTCAATTGCCAAACGCATACGGGTAAGTGGCGATTTTAAATCGTGACTGACCGCGTTCAACATATCAGTTCGCGTCCGGTTATATCGATCCAATCGTTCCTTCATCGCAATCATCGCAGATGCTGCATCACGTATTTCCCGCGAACCCGTTGGCACAAACCCCGGTGCGTCCAACCCGCGACCAAACCTGTTTGCCGCCTGGGCAATGCGACGAATACTGCGCGAATGCAGAATAACAAACGGTGCAATCAGCGCAGATACAATCAACAACGCCCCAATCAACCAAATAACAAACACCTCTGCACTGGTGGAATAAACACGACGCAGCGACGTCGCAAATGTCGCAATTTTACCATCCTTGGTTGGAACGTCTATGAACAACAGACGTTTTGGCTTATCAATATAAATCGTTGGATCACGCTTCAAATGACCAAACAACGCAGACGCCAGTTTTCCAACCTCCATCGCATCATTATCATTTTTTCCCGGACGATTCAGACGATCGTTTATAGACACATTGATTCCAACATCATGCGCCATAGATTCCATCGCCGACATATTTCCAGAATCAATAAAATTCATCATTGTCACAATTTCACCCGACAATGTTCGCGCCAATGTATCATGAACACGTGACCAGTGATTGCCAAAAAACACATTTGCAATAATTGCCAACACAACAACCAATGGTATCAGCACCATTAAAATCGTTCGCCATAAAAAACTGCGTGGTAATAACCGCATTTAATCACCGCTTTTATTTATAATTTTATATCCGTGTCCACGAACCGTTACGATATCTATGCTTGATGATACACCATTTAATTTCGTTCGCAAGCGTTTTACAACCATCGGCGATGCGGCAACAATATTCCCAACCGGCGAAACCAGCGCATTTAACAATTTCTTTTCTTCGCCAGATAATTCCAGCAAATTCATTTTTCCCCCAACATCAACAAAAAATTCCCCATCATTTATCGTAATCCCATCCGGCAGACAGTATATTTGCCCATCGCTATTTTTAATGATATTTTTTAAGCGCAACACCAATTCTTGGAACTGGAACGGTTTCGCCAGGTAATCGTTTGCCCCACCCGACAAACCGTCAATTGCATTTTCCGCACCGCCCATAGCCGTCAACATTATAACCGGCGTATCATCCCCAGATGCACGAAATTCATGTAAAAAGCTAAGCCCATCCTGACCCGTCATCATACGATCCAGCACGATTGCATCCGCGCGTACGCGCGACAACACCGCCGACGCATTTTCCGCAGAATTTGCAGAAATCACTGAAAATCCGACACCACGCAACCCACGGGCCAATGCTTCCCGCAAAACGTCATCGTCATCTATAATTAAAACAACCTTGTTCATTATTTCTTAACAGGACCGACCGCATATTCACCGGGTTGAATCGTCATAACACGATTATTCATCCCCATTGCATCTTCGTTAACAGCGGCCTTAAACTGCATTCCGCCAGTGGTATATTCAGTTTTGAACAACGCGTATCCCGTTCCCCCACCAGTTGTTGCCCCCTGCATACCAAACGAATAATATCCGCCCAGAATACCATAATCTAAATCAATATAATCAATATTCACCAACAATGATACACTGCTGATGCCATCACTTGTCAAATTGCATGCAAATTCACGATTAGACAACGTTGCCTGTGAATTTACAGGAACAATAATATCCATAATGGTCTGTTCACACCTGCGGTCGATACCGTTGACCAAGAAATCATACGTCATACCAATCGTTGCACGCGACAGCCCCGTTGATATATTAACCTGTGACACAGATGCCTTGGGTATTTTGACAATTGCATTGGCAATACCACTGCGCACCGGGAAAGATATCCCAGATTGCAAACAATCGCGCGAAAACGGATCTGCTTCACAAATATATAGACGCGAATGCTGGTTCATCATGAACATATTTGCCAAACTGTTAAACAGGAACGTACGTGTAATACGATCATTCAACCGCGTACAGCCAAAATTACGACAAATAACAACCGGTCTGTCCGCAAATGCAACCCCAGGATTCATATCTGCAAATGCGGTTTGAACATTGGCAATATTCTGGTCATAATCGAAACTATCGCCACGCAACATAAATTCGGTTTCCGGGATAAAATTCGGATCATCAGGATATGCATAATACGACTGAACCGGCGTTTCGGTATAAATCGTCTGAAAATTACCATCATACAGCACGTCATCCGCCATGGCACCAGTTACCACCAAACCAAGCAATACCGCCGAATATAAAATTTTTGGCATGATAAAATCCTTTTTCTCTATGACGCAATTTTAATACATTCCATCATATTATGTCAAAGCAAAAATATTTTTATTGAAATTTGCGTTTTGTTTGTTCTATAAATATTACATCAACTAAAAATGGTGTAAAAAAATGGTAGATTTAATTATTACTGGGGATGCGGGGAAACTGCACGCTGTATATCACAAATCAGACACGCCATCGGCGCCACTGGCGGTTGTGCTGTCTGGGAATCCACATCAGAAATATCATATGAACGACCGTGTATCATACGCGATGTTTCGGGCATTTATGGACATTGGCTTTTCAGTTGTTCGATTTAACTATCGTGGTGTAAATGATTCTGAGGGGTCAATTGGCACAACATCTGACAACATGTTGGATATTGCGACCGTAATTGATTGGATTCAGAATAAAAACGAAGACAGCGACCGCATTTGGTTGGCAGGACATGGTCTGGGCGCATGGTACGTATTACAGGCGATGATGCGCCGACCCGAAGTATCTGGATTCGCCCTGGTATCGCCAGACCCCAGCACGACTGACTTTACATTTTTGTCACCGCGCCCAAATCGTGGATTATTGTTACAGGGAACAGCTGAATCTGATGATGCACGCACGTTTGGAACACACCTGACCCAGATACTGAAAAAACAGGCACAAATCGAATTGGAAACGATACGCGTCAAAAATGCGGATGCGAATTATTCACAACCCGCTGATTTACGCCAAATGTATAATGATTTAAAGGCATACGTTGGTCGCGAAAACGAAGACAATAAATTATTATAAGGTTTTATTTGCATGGACACCCAGGACAGATTTTTTGATCCGACAATACCTGACGAAATGGCAACAACCATACGCCCAAAATCGTTAAGTGATTTTATTGGTCACGACAGTTTGAAACAAAATTTATCTGTATTTGTAAACGCGGCAAAAAATCGTGGGGAACCAATGGATCACGTTTTACTGTATGGCCCCCCAGGGTTGGGCAAAACGACATTGGCACACATTGTTGCGAATGAATTGGGAACGAATTTTCGGGCGACATCTGCACCCATGCTGACCAAACAGGGTGACCTAGCGGCGATATTGACGGCATTGGAACCGATGGACGTATTATTTATTGATGAAATTCACCGACTGCCCACTGCGATAGAAGAAGTGTTATATTCCGCCATGGAAGATTTCAAACTGGACATCATGTTGGGCGAAGGTCCATCGGCGAAATCTGTTCGAATTGACCTGCCCCCGTTTACATTGGTTGGCGCAACGACCCGCACTGGATTATTATCAAACCCACTGCGCGAACGTTTTGGAATTGATTTGCGGTTAACATTTTATCCGCCCGATGATTTGGCAAAAATTATTATGCGCAGCGCAAACATTTTGGGAACCAGCATTGATTTTGACAGTGCAAAAATGTTGGCAAACGCGTCGCGTGGAACCCCCCGTATTGCAAACCGATTATTAAAACGTGCACGCGATTTTGCAACGGCGATAAAAAGCAACAAAATTACCCCTGACGTGATAAAAACCACCCTATTCCAGTTACACATTGACGCATGTGGTTTGGATGAAATTGACCGCGAATATATGACAACCATCGTCCGTCACTATGCGGGCGGCCCCGTTGGTATTGAAAATTTGGCGGCGGCATTGTCTGAACCCAGCGACACAATAGAAGACGTAATCGAACCATACCTGATGCAGTTAGGTCTGATTCAGCGAACGCCCCGCGGTCGTATCGTCACCGACAGTGGTTACGAACACCTGGGAATCGAAAAATAAAATAACCGCAAGGTGAATGACATATTTTATTCTGCGAAAATAATACATCTGGGGGCGTGTGGGGGTGTATAAATACAGTTTTTTCTAAATCTTTCTATATTTTTATGTTATAATGGGGCGAATAGATAATAAAAGGACAAAAAATGACATCTAATTTTTCATTACTACATTTGTTTACTGGCGATTTGATGACAATGTTTGTATCAGTCGTCCTGGTGGTGGCCAGTGTTATATCATGGGCAATCATAATTGAAAAAATACGCCTGTGGCGTGCGGCTAAGCGTTCACCCGTCACAATTAAAAATGGTGATAATCTTGATTTAATCGTTGATCGCCTGATGCGCCCGTTTGATAAAAATTTATGGTTTCTGTCCATGGTTTCATACGTTGCACCGTTTATCGGTCTGTTCGGAACCGTTTGGGGGGTTATGGATTCGTTTGCGTCAATCGGCATAAACCAATCGGTCAGTATTGGGGTTATTGCACCGGGCCTGGCAACAGCATTGGGGACAACTGCGCTGGGGCTGATTGCGGCGGTGCCTGCGGCAATCGCGTATCAGTATTTTTCCAAACGCGCAGATGACTTGTATGATAAATTGGACGAAAAACGCACAGAATTAAAATCAAAATAAGGATAAAAAACTATGTCACGCAGACGCACCGGACGAAATGATGGCAATATGTCCCTGACGCCAATGATTGATGTTATGACAACATTGTTGGCGGTGTTTATGGTTACAACACCAATGATGACAACCGGCATTGATTTGAATCTGCCCCGTGGGGGTAATTCCGCCATGACGGGGGGCGACCACGCCATACAGATTAGTGTTAATAAAAACGGGCAATACTTTTTGGCAAAAACCCAAATGTCACTGGATCAAATCGTGACCAGTGCGGCGGCCATGCGTGGTGAAAACCCACAACTGACCATCATGATTAATGGTGATACCCAGGCGGACTATGGCGCCGTTATGGCGGTTATGGGACGTCTGAAAGATGCAGGATTCCAAAAGGTTGGTTTGCGCACAAAACCAAACAAATAAAAATGTTATCGCAACAAAGGCAATTTAATTCTGAAAATATATTGATGTCTGTATTGGGACACCTGGGGTTGGTTGCCATATTAATTGGCGGCGCGGCGGTGGTTATAAATCGTGCACAACTGGTCGCCCCCGACAGAATTGACATCGTGGAAATAGATTTAGATAACGTAAAAATAACCGGCAACGAAACAAAACTATATAATGTAAATATACCCGACGAAAAACAAGCAAAACAAACGTCAGAACCAAAAGCACCGGAACGAATTGCCGACACCGAACAGAAACACGAAATTGAATCAACCGAACTAGCGGACGATAAAGAAAAAAACAACGAAACATCTGACAAAAAAAATCCAGACGATGCCCCTGCCCCCAAAAAGAAAACAGTTGTTCGTGTAAACCGCGAAGTTTTATCACTGGATAGAACATTAACCGTATCGGTTGTTGATGCGTTGCGTGTTGCGATGACGCGTTGTTGGGTTATTGACACAACCAGACCTGATATATCCGACATTCGTGCGGTTGCCCACCTGACCATGCGTCCAAACGGAACGGTGCGCGATGTGTGGTTTGAATCTGCGGCGCGCGAAAATGATGATCCAGCGTTTGCGTATGTTCTGGACACAATAAGGGGTGCAATAAACACATGTCAGCCATTTAATATGTTGCCGCGTGCCGAATTCAGCAAATGGGAAAAAATCCAGTTAACATTCTATCCCACCCAGGGAAAAGTTATGTAAAAAATGCTTGTCTGGCATACATAAAATTAATACAATACCAATCAGCATGAGGAAGGTTACATCAAAATTTTTCACAATTCTGGTATGCGTGATACCATGTTCGGGCGCATTTTCTGCACGCGTTGTTGCACGAAATTCGCGTGCTGCGGCACAACAGATTGAAAATCCAACATCTGAATATACATACAATTATATGTACCCATACCTGAACAACCAGATGAAAACAGACCTGAACCCCGGTGGCAACATGGCACAGAACACCAGTCCAATAAATGTCATAACCCAGACATACGATATTCCCAACAAACCGCAACGGCGCGTTGTTGCGCGTTCTGGGGCGGCGGGCAATGTATCGCGTTCTGCGAACGTGGCAACCCAACCAAATCGCCCGGCAAACAATTCAAATACAAATTCATATACCGAACGCAACAATACACAACCGGTACAACGTCGTGTTATTGCCCGCACAACATCATCTGGCAATCGCGTTCCTCAAACCACAGATACAGATACGAATACCACATCGGCGCCCAATAACGTGTCCACTGCGCGATGTTACGCCGATTATATCCAATGTATGAACGGTTTTTGTGAACGCCCTGATACCGCGTACAACCGTTGTTATTGCAGTGCGAAACTGACGCAAATAGATTCTGAATATCAACCAAAAATCAATGATTTGGTTATGCAAATTGCAAAATTACAGGGCCCAAATCAATGGACAGATGCCGAAATGTCTGATTATTGGAACGAAACGATTGGCAAATATACC
>JBKSNB010000080.1:0-4930 GCA_046882025.1 Alphaproteobacteria bacterium
GTCGTTGCCCAGTTGAAATCAGATGATTTTAAGGTTGACGAAAAGGATCGTCATGTCACATTGACCGAATCGGGTGTTGATAATGCAACGCGTTTGTTGAAAGATGCCGGGGTTTTGGTTGGCGATAATTTATATGCATCTGAAAATGCCGCGGTGGTTATGCATGTTCAACAGTCGTTGTTGGCACACCATTTGTATCAGAAAGATGTGAACTATGTTGTGCGTAACGGTGAAATATTAATCGTTGATGAATTTACCGGGCGTGTTATGACAGGACGTCGTTTTGGACGCGGTCTGCACCAGGCGATTGAGGCCAAAGAACATGTGACGGTTCAACCTGAAAATCAGACGGTTTCATCTATATCATATCAAAATCTGTTCCGTTTGTACCCTACCCTGTCTGGGATGACTGGAACCGCAATGACCGAAGCAGTTGAATTTGAAGAAATTTACAAGTTGCGTGTTGTGTCAATTCCAACGAATCGTCCGGTCGCCCGCGTTGACCACCATGACGAAATATATCGCAATAAATCTGAAAAATATAATGCGATTGTTAAACAAATTAAAGATTGTGTCGACAGACAGCAACCAGTGTTGGTTGGAACGGTTTCTATTGAAAAATCTGAAGAATTGGCAGAAATTGTTCAGAAAAAGTTGGGTATAAAGCCCGCAGTTCTGAACGCAAAACAGCATGAGTCAGAGGCAAAGATAGTTGCCCAGGCAGGCGCGCCTGCAGCGGTCACAATCGCAACAAATATGGCGGGGCGTGGAACCGATATTAAATTGGGTGGTAACGCCGAAGAATTGATTGCAACCCTGGATGAAAATAGTCCTGAATTTGAAAAACAAAAACAGGAAATATATGACCGTATTGAAAACAACAAGAAAATTGTTTTGGATGCTGGCGGTCTGTATGTAATTGGAACAGAACGTCATGAATCACGTCGTATTGATAACCAGTTGCGTGGTCGTTCGGGACGGCAAGGCGATCCGGGGGATTCTAAGTTTTTCTTGGCGTTGGATGATGATTTGATGCGTATATTTGGCGCAGAAAGATTGGATACTATGTTAAAAACTTTGGGCTTGAAAGAAGGTGAAGCAATAACGCATCCATGGATAACCAAGGCGTTGGAAAAAGCCCAAAAACGTGTCGAAGCCAGATATTTTGAGGCACGTAAAGAATTGCTGAAATACGATGATGTTATGAATGACCAACGTATTGTTATTTACAAACAACGGGACGATTTGATGACATCAAAAGATTTGACGCCTTTGGCACATGAAATGATTGGTGATGTCGTTGAATTGATTTGTGAAAACAATATCCCTGAAAAAGCACGTCCATCAGATTGGAATGTTGACGGTATACACGATGCCATGATGCGTGAATTTGCATTGGATATTACAGATATTGCAAATTGGAAAACTGATGAAGAAATTACAGAACGTAAGGCATATGAAACTTTGTTCAATTTGGCGATGCGTCGTTATAAACAACAGGCGGAAAAATATGGCCCTGAATTAATGCAAATGGCGTCATGCCAGATGATGTTGGGGGCATTGGATTCGGTGTGGAAACGCCACCTGCAACAAATGGATTACCTGCAAACGGCAATTGGATTGCGTGGTTATGCCCAGAAAAATCCGTTGTATGAATACAAACGCGAAGCATTAGACATATTTAAAAATACTATTAATAATTTTAAGTTGATGTCTGTTGCGTATATCAGTCGTATGGAATTGACACGTGAAGATGTTCATGAAACAGAACGCAAGCGTGCACAACATGACGAAGCGCTGAATCAAGCAACCGGAATGGATGCACGTCGTAATGCGCCCTGCCCGTGCGGGTCTGGATTAAAATATAAGCATTGTTGTGGTAAATTGCACTAACGGCAATACGGCAAAGGAAGGATATGGGAAATTTTGTTCATCTTCGTACGCATTCTAAGTTTTCTGTTGGTGCCAGCACGCTGCAAATAAAGGATATTCCAGAATTGTGTCTGGCAACAGGAATGCCGGCATGTGCGCTGACGGATACAAATTTGATGTCCGGTTGTGCGGAATTATCTGATTTAATGCCCAAGAAAAAATTACAACCAATTATTGGGGTTGAATTATCACTGAATCATCATAATGCAGATCCGAAAATATTGCGTGCAGAATCAATGTCTAAAATTGTTTTGTTGGCGCAAAATCATGTTGGATATTTGAATTTATGTGAATTAAATCGGATAATGTATATGCGTGGTGAAAATCATCACCTGGGGCCGTATGTCACGTTTGATGAACTGAAAACGCACGCAGATGGTGTTATTTGTTTGTCTGGGGCACATACGGGGCCAATTGGGATGGCAATTTTGGAAAATCGTGTTCAGCAAGCCACTGATTATGCAAAACAAATGCAACAAATTTTCGGCAATCGTTTTTATATGGAAATTCAACGTCATGGTTTGGATGAAGAAATTAAAACAGAACCCGAATTTTTAAATATTGCCCGTGATCTGAATATACCAATCGTCGCAACAAATGATGTTTGTTTTGCGGCAAATACGAATTATGAATCGGCAGATGCACTTAGTTGTGTCTTGGGACAAACCAAGGTTATTGACCCTACCCGTCCACGCAAATCGTCGGAACAATATTTTAAGTCGTATGAAGAAATGGCAGAATTGTTTTCAGATTTGCCAGAGGCAATTGAAAATACTGTAATTATTGCGCAACGTTGTGGATTCTTGGTAAACGTGCATGAAAAACCGTTGCTGCCGCGGTTTGGTGATAACTTTGATGCGGAATGTCAAATGTTGCGTGATAACACAATGTCTGGGTTGCAGGCACGTATGCGCGAAAACAATATTACGGATACCAAACCATATTTTGATCAGGCAGAATTTGAATTGGATGTAATTATCGGAATGGGGTTTCCTGGATATTTCTTGATTGTTGCAGATTATATTCAGTGGTGTCGGAATAATGGTGTTTTGACGGGCCCTGGGCGTGGGTCTGGGGCGGGATCGATTGTTGCGTGGGCGTTAGGAATTACACATGTTGACCCATTGAAGTACGGTTTGTTGTTTGAACGTTTCTTGAACCCAGATCGTATTTCCATGCCTGATTTTGACGTTGATTTTGAACCTAACGGTATTGAACGCGTGTTGGCATATATTTGCGATAAGTATGGACATGATTCTGTGTGCCGTATTATTACATTTGGCAGTTTGCAGGCACGTGGCGCAATTCGTGATATTGGCCGTGTATATGGAATACCCTATTCCAAATCAGACAGATTATCTAAATTAATACCCCAGGACGCAAAAACATTGAAAGATGCGGTCGATTCTTCGTCTGAAATTCAGGAAATACTGCAAACAGACGATGATATGAACAAGGTTGTATGCGTTGCCGAAGAATTAGAAGGATCATTGCGTAATTTGGGACAACATGCGTGTGGCGTTGTTATTGGCGACAGGCCAACAACAAAAATTGCACCGGTTTATCGTGATCCAGCCAACCCATTGCCATCGTGCCAATATGATGGTCATTATTTGGAAGCAACCGGTCTGATTAAATTTGACTTTTTGGGTTTGGAAACATTGGTCGTGTTAAAATATGCGGTAAAACTGATTCAGCAAACGCGCGGAATAAATATTGATTTAGATGCTATTCCCACAGATGATCCAGAAACCATGAAATTATGGCAGCAGGGTTTAACCGAAGGCATATTCCAATTTGATGCGGATTTTGTGCAACAAACTCTGCGTAAGATGCACCCAACCAGTTTCTTGGAAATATCGGCACTAAATGCATTGAACAGACCGGGACCCATTGCATTTATTCCGCAATTTATTGCGCGTATGCATGGCGAAGAAAAAATAGAATATGTTCATCCTAAGGCGGAACCGATTTTAAAGGAATCGTATGGAATCATTGTTTATCAGGAACAGGTTATGATGCTGACGCGTGCGTTGGCGGGATTTTCACGTGGAAAATCTGATACTGTGCGTAAGGCCATGGGTAAAAAGAAAATTGAGCTGCTGAATCAATTAGAGGTTGAATTTTTGGAAGGTTGCGAAAAAGAACAGACCCTGGACAAAGAAACCGCAAAAGATTTGTGGGAAAAGTTTAAGGAATTTGCAAAATATGCGTTTAATAAGTCACACGCTATTGCTTATTCAATTGTCGCGAACCAGTGCGCATATATCAAGGCGCATTACCCGGCGGAATTTTTGGCGGCATCTATGTCCAGTAATCTGAATGATACGGCCCAGTTGGCTATATTTGTGGATGATGCCAAAACAAACTTTAACATTCAGATTGTGCCACCAGATATTAATGAAAGTGAATCATTGTTTACGGTGCGTGATGGTAAAATCATTTATGGTTTGGCGGCGATTAAGGGCGTCGGCTTGGTGGCAACAGATGCAATCGTTGCGGAACGTAATGCGCGTGGCAAGTTTAAGAATTTAACTGATTTTGCAAAGCGTTGCGGTTCGATAATCAATAAACGTGTTTTAGAAGCGTTTGCAAAGGTTGGTGTTCTGGATAGTTTGGAAAAAAATCGGGCATCTATATTTATGAATGCAGATATAATTTTAGGCTATGCGTCCAAGGGTAAAGAATCTGCGAATATGTTATCGTTATTTGCAAACACAACCGAAGATGATGTTGTTGAAGACAGATTAAAAGATGATTTGCCGCATGTTGAACCGTGGTCTTTCGGTGTTCGTATGGAAAATGAATTGTCGGCCCTAGGGTTTTATATATCGGCGCATCCGTTGGACCAGTATAAAAATCTTATAAGTCGTGCTAAAATGCCAACAAGTGTTTCTTTGGCAGAACTAGGCGACAGAAAACCAGTACAGATTGCCGCGACCGTAACGTCTTTTTCACGTCGCAGAACCAAGACGGGCAAAGATATGATAACAATTGC
>JBKSNB010000081.1:0-8900 GCA_046882025.1 Alphaproteobacteria bacterium
AGGGCGGTTTGTTCTGTAATTGTGTTCGGGTTTATCTTTGCAGATTCGATGTTGTATTTTTCTGTGACCTTGATGGGGTTTGCCCATTCATCCCAAATATGACAGTTCCTGTCCTGTAACCATTTTTTATCTGTATAGCCCTTGATAAAGAATTCAAGTTCGGTCGCAATATTTTTTAGCCCCATTTTTTTGGTGGTAATTAATGGAAAGCCGTTCGACATATCGTGAATAAATACCACCCCGTAACCAATACCAACATCTGGAATTCCGGTGCGATTGTTGCGGATATCGTGACTGTTGTCTAAAACTGTTTGCAATGCATTTAAGTATTGTTTCATAAAAATTCCCCTTTTCGGCAAGAATATATCAATTTAATTGATTCATCGCAATGCATAAAAATGCTTGCAAATTCAAAGAAAAACCTTTACAATCGTATCACTTTTCCCAGGTGGGTGGGTAAAGTATTTCGATTAACCCCACAAGACCTCGCAATAAATATTGACGATGCGATGGCAAACTTTGTATGAAATTTTCTTATGAAAGATTTATCCAAAGATTTATTTAATCCAGTATCTGGCGAAGATTTTGTCCAGTTATTTAACAAAGAATATGGAACCCAGGAAACTTTACAGGGCTATGCAACCAAGGGAACGGTCAAAGATATCCGTGGCGATTTTGCAATGGTTGATGTTGGCTTGAAATCCGAAGGTCGTGTTCCATTAAAAGAATTTGGGGCATCTGTTCCATCGGTTGGCGACATTATTGATGTGTTCGTTGAACGTTATGAATCACGCGAAGGAACCGCTGTATTGTCTTATGCCAAGGCACGTGCTGAAAAAGCATGGAAAGATTTGGAAAAGACCGTCGCCGAAGGTATTGACCCAGAAGGTACAATTATTGATGTCGTTCGTGGTGGTTATACTGTTGATATCAACGGTGTGTTTGCATTTATGCCATCGTCACAAATTGATCATAAACCTGTGCGTGATGCAAAATCTATGATTGGTTTGAAAGATAAATTCCGCGTATTAAAAATGGATGCACTGCGCACAAACGCAATTGTTTCACGTCGCGCTATCCAGGCAGATACAATTGCCGCTGCCCAGGCCGAAGCAATGAAAAACATTTCATTGGGTGCGGTTTTGGAAGGTACAGTGAAAAACATTACTGATTACGGCGTGTTTATCGATTTGGGCGGAATTGACGGTTTGTTGCATGTCACAGATTTGTCATGGAAACGTATCAATCATCCACGTGAATTGGTTCATGTTGGCGAAAAGATTAAGGTCAAAGTTATCCAATTTGATCCTGAATCACACCGTATTTCATTGGGCGCGAAACAATTGGAAGAAGACCCATGGGAAACTGCATCGCGCGCATTTAATGTTGGCGATACCGTCACAGGTAAGGTTTCATCCCTGACTGATTATGGTGCATTTATTGATTTGGGCAATAATATCGAAGGTTTGGTCCATATGTCTGAATTGTCATGGACGAACAAAAACATTCACCCAAGTAAAGTTCTGCAAAATGGCCAGGACGTCAATGTAGTTGTTTTGGATATTGACCAGGAAAAACGTCGTATTTCATTGGGATACAAACAGTTGTTACCAAACCCATGGAACGAATTTGCAGAAACACACAAGGTTGGTGATGTTATTACCGGTCCAATCAAGAATACAACTGAATTCGGTTTGTTCGTTGCGTTGACACCTGATTTGGATGGTATGATTCATATTTCTGATTTGTCTTGGAACAAACTGGACGAAGAAGAATTGAAGAAATTTGTTCGTGGCCAGGAAGTCACAGCAAAAATCTTGGACATCAACCCAGAAAAAGAACGTATCACATTGGGTATTAAACAATTAACAGAAAGCGCAGACAACAGTGCCGTCGCATTAAAGAAAGGCGCAGTGGTCAGTGGAACTGTTTCTGAAATTACACCTGATGAATTGTATGTCACATTGGCAAATGATGTTAAGGGCGTTATTCGTCGCACAGATTTGTCACGTGAAAAATCCGAACAGGATACAGGCAAATACAACATTGGTGATACAGTGGAAGCATCTGTCGTTTCTGTGGATGAAAATGTTGTTAAGTTGTCAATCCGTGCATTACAGGTCACATTGGAAAAGCAAGCAGTTAAAGAATTTGCAAATGAAGCAGATTCTGGATCTGTGTTGGGTGACATTTTGGGTGCCGCAATTGAAAACAGCAAAAAGTAATGGTTGGGGGCGTTTGCCCCCAATTGTTTTTTCATAATATATAGAAAGGGGATATATTATGAAAAAAATTATTGTTATGATGGGTGGCCAGGGTGTTGGCAAAGGAACATTTTCAAAAATGTTGGCTGAACAGTTCGGATATAAACATATAGAGGCGGGTGCAATGTTGCGTGCATTGCCATCTGATTCGCCAGTGGCGCAAACAATTGCACGTGGTGAATTGGTTCCGGACGATATGCTGTTCGGTCTGGTCGCAGATAGGTTGGAAAATACAGATGCAATTTTGGACGGTTTTCCGCGTACATTGTATCAGGCGCAGTGGTTGGTTAACAATTATGCAGATAAGTATGATATTCATGTAATTTATTTGGAAATATCCGAAGAATTAATGTTAAAGCGTATTAACAATCGTATAAATGAAGGTGGTGGTCGTGCTGATGATGCCGATGCAGCGGCGGTCAGACGTCGTTTGGACACATTTTGGAATGTGACGATGCCGGCGATTGAATGGTTGCGTGATGCGGCAAAGGGAATTAAATTTACAACTGTTCATCCCCAGGATACAACGGTGGATGAAAATTTTGAAAAAGTTTTATCCGCACTGAATTAAACAAATAACCGCCCAGATGGGCGGTTTGTTATTACACTTGTTTTTTACATCATGCCGGGCATTTGTGACTGGGATGATGTTGGTTTTTCTTCGGGTATTTCCGTCATAACCGCACCGGTCGTTAACATTACACCCGCGGTCGATGAAGCCGCCAAAATTGCTGTTTTTACAACTTTGGCTGGGTCAATAATACCCGCCGCCATCATATCAACATATTCATCGCTCTGTGCGTTGTAACCAAAATTATAATCTTTGGCCTCAGACACTTTGCCAACAACAATTTCGCCAGATTTACCCGCATTTTCTGCAATCTGGGCACATGGCGCAACGATGGCGCGACGAACGATGTCAATGCCAACATTTTGGTCGGTATTTTCACCCTTGATTTTATCCAATGCCTTAACTGCGCGAACCAGTGCAACACCGCCGCCCGCAACAATTCCGCCCGCAACCGCGGCACGTGTTGCCGCCAATGCGTCATCAACACGGTCTTTCTTTTCTTTGACCTCAACCTCTGTCATGCCGCCGACTTTGATAACGGCAACGCCACCAACCAATTTTGCCAAACGTTCAGACAGTTTTTCACGGTCATAATCGCTAGTTGTATGTTTCAATGTGTGACGAATTTCATCGGCGCGATTTTTAATTGCGTCTTTGTCGCCGCCACCATGCGCAATCAATGTTGAATCTTTGGATACAACAACCTTTTTTGCCGAACCCAATACGTCCATTGTTATATTTTCAAATGTCATACCCATATCGTCAGATATAACCGTTGCCCCCGTCACGATTGCAATATCTTTCAGCATTTCTTTGCGGCGATCGCCAAAGCCCGGGGCCTTGACCGCACATACTTTCAGTCCGCCACGCAGACGGTTCACAACCAATGTTGCCAATGCTTCTGATTCAATGTCTTCGGCGATAATCAACAATGGACGACCTGATTGTGCAATTGGTTCCAAAATTGGCAATAATGCCTGCAAACCGGTTATTTTCTTTTCAGAAACCAAAATTTGAACACCATCCAATTCAGCCAACATTTTATCAGCGTTTGTTACAAAGTATGGTGACATGAATCCCTGGTCAAACTGCATACCTTCGGTGATTTCAATTTCTGTATCCAGCCCCTTGGCTTCTTCAACGGTGATAACACCTTCTTTGCCGACCTTGTCCATGGCGTCTGCTATCTTTTGTCCGATATCAGAATCATTATTCGCAGATATTGTCGCCACCTGGGCAATTTCAGAATTGTTTTTTACCGGTCGTGCATGATCGTCAATATCCGATACAACCGCGGCTACCGCCATATCAATTCCGCGTTTGATGTCCATCGGGTTCATACCGGCGGCAATAACACGACGACCTTCGTGGATAATTTTTTGTGCCAATACTGTTGCGGTTGTTGTTCCATCACCGGCATCGTCGCCCGCTTTTTTTGCAACTTCTTGAACCATACGTGCACCGATGTTTTCGGTTGGGTCCTTTAACGATACCGCGCGTGCAACCGTTACACCATCCTTGGTCGCGACAGGCGCACCGTATTGTTTGTCAATTACAACTGTGCGACCCTTAGGACCCATTGTAATACGCACAGCATTTGCCAATTTATCAACACCAACAGATAATTTGTCAGTATCAAAAACTATATCTTTTGCCATTATGAAAATCCTTTTTAATTTATAAAATTCCTAAAATATCAGATTCTTTGATTAAAACATAATCGATACCATCAATTTTAACCTCGTTCGCAGATGATGCCCATTTTGCAAATAAAACATCATTTCCGACCTGAACCGTCATTGGAATATGGACACCATTTTCGTATGCGCCATCACCCACGGCAATCACATGACCGCGTGACGGTTTTTCCTTGGCTGTGTCGGGAATTATGATTCCCCCAGCGGTTTTATTTTCTTCATTAATTCGTGTAAGTAATACATAATTATGCAACGGTTTAAACATTATAAAAACTCCTTGGCTGCACATGAAATATAGTCCCAAAAATACCAATTTCAAGGTTGATTTTGTTTTATGTCATGCTATTGTATAATTATTGTAAGAAAGGTAGAAAAATGTACGATAAAAATAATGTTTTTGCTAAAATTATTCGCGGGGAAATTCCATCGAATAAAATTGTGGAAAATGAATATGCAATGTCATTCTATGATGTGAAACCGTGTTTTGAAAAACATGCGCTGGTTATTCCAAAGGGTGAATATGAAAATATTTTGGATTTTATAAGGAATGCCCCCGCGATAGAACAAACTGCATTTTGGAAATGTTTTGCAGAAACAGCGGATAAATTGGGTGTGAATGCTGATTTTAATATCGTGGCAAATGCAGGGGCGGGCGCACCGTTTATCAGGCAATCAGTGTTCCATTTTCATTTGCATTTATTCGCTGGGGTGCGTCGTGCAGATATTGCTGATATAATTGGGGGATAGTATTTATGCAAATCGCCGTTCATGTTATTCCACGTGCGCGACAGAACAGTATCATGGTCGAACCAAATGGTTCGTTTCGTGTGCATACAACGGCGGCGCCCACTGATGGTGCGGCGAACGCGGCTGTTATAAAAATGATGGCGAAACATTTGAACGTTCCAAAATCACAAATAAAAATTATTCGTGGCAAAACGGGTCACGATAAAGTGATTGAATATTAAAATACCGCCCGTTTGGGCGGTTTGTTTTATTTCACATCGGCCTGCTTAAACAAATCATCCGCAGAAACTGTTTTTTCCTTGGTCTTGACGTGTTCTAACATTGCATCCAACGCCTTGCGTTCAAACAACATTCCACGCAACATCGCCAACGCATTTTGATTTTTATTATAGAATTCAAAAATTTGTTTTGGATCTGGATAACGCGACGCTTCCGCCCATACGGCCTGTTGCAGGTCATCACGCGTAACCTCTACCTTGTTCTTGGTGCCCCACTCTGCCAAAATCAGCCCCAATTTAACACGACGTTCGGCTTCCTTGCGTTCCGCTTTTTCATCCCATTTGCATTCGCCGTCACAATGCCCACCACAATGTGCGTGTTTGTGTTCGTGTTCCTGTTTTGCCATGGCAAATTCTTGTTCAACCAATACCTCTGGCAAATCCATTTTAACCTTGTCCGCCAATGTATCCAACAATTCGTTACGCATTGCGCGTTTTGACGCTTCGTCATATTGTTCTGTCAAAATATTACGAATATGTTCGCGCAATTTTTCCACAGATTCCTGACCAACAGCCTTGGCCAATTCATCATTTAATTCTGGCAAAATATGTTTACGCACTTCGTGAACCAGAACTTCGAAACGTGCCGCCTTGCCCGCCAAATTGTCCGCATGATAATCCTTGGGGAATTTGACATTTACATCAAATTTATCACCCGCCTTGTGACCGATAACCTGGTCTTCAAAACCCGGGATAAATGAACCAGAACCCAAAACCAAGTGATGTTTTTTCGCTTCACCACCTTCAAATGCAGTATCGCCAACAAAACCCTTGAAATCAATAACCGCAGTATCACCGTTTTGTGCCTTGTACTTATCGTCTTGCTTTTCGGCAGTACTGCGACTTTTGCGAATGTTTTCCAGGGCCTTTTCAACTTCTTTTTCATCCAATTTCGCAACCTGTTTCGTCAACGTATATTTTTCCAAATCAATTTCAGGCAATTCAGGCAATATATCAAATTCCAATGTATATTCAGCATCCTTGCCAATTTCCCAACCTGCCAAGTCGGCCTTTGGACTGCCCGCCAAACGAATTTTCTTATCCGCAGTATACGCGTTCAAATCATCATTCATCAATTTATCAATTGCTTCGCCATATGCAGACGCGTTAAATTTCTGGCGCAAAACAGACAAAGGTATATGGCCCGCACGAAAACCCGGCATTTTTGCAGTTTTGCCGTATTCAGTTAAAATTTCATCTGCTGCTTTCTGCAAAACATCCGCTGCAATAACGCCACTTGCAACATAGTGTAAATCTTTGATTTTTTCTTTTTTAATCATAATAATATTTCCTTTGATAACAATATTGTGCTGCGATAGTATACAACCGAAAACATACGAACGCAACAAAAAATAAACCCGCAGATAAATGCGGGTTTTGTAAACACATCAAACGATAATAAATATTAACGTTTACTAAACTGTGTTGAACGACGTGCCTTGCGCACACCATAGTGCTTACGTTCAACCGTGCGGCTATCGCGTGTCAAGAACCCAGCCGCCTTTAATGCGCCACGTAATTCTGGTTCAACCTTTTCCAATGCCTTGGAAATACCGTGTTTAACTGCGCCGGCCTGACCAGACAAACCACCACCTTCAACCATGGCAACAATGTCATACGCTGTTTCACGTTTTGTGACGTTAAATGGTTGTGCAATAATCATCTGCAACACAGGACGACGAAAATATTCGCACATCGCCAAACCGTTCACAGTGATATTACCCTTGCCCGGAACCAAATACACACGCGCCACAGAATCTTTACGCTTACCTGTTGCATACGTTGCATTATTTAATTTCACATCAGCAACCTTCACAGCTGACTTTGCTGCTTTTGGGGCCGCTTTCTTGGTCGCAACCGCTTTCTTTGCAGTTGTTGTTTTCTTTGCTTCTGTCATTATTCGCCCCTTTTGTTTTTACGATTCAAACTTGCAAAATCAATAACGATTGGGTTTTGTGCGGCATGCTTGTGTTCTGCACCAGCATAGACATGCAATTTTGTCAAACGTTTGTTTGCCAATGCAACCGCTGTGCGACGACCCATCATACGTTTTACCGCATTAGTAACCAATTTTTCAGGTTTTTCGTCACGCATTTGACCCAATGTGCGTTCTTTGGTGCTGCCGGTCCACAGGGAATGCCAAAAGAATTTATCCTTGTCAGCCTTGTGTCCAGATAATGCAACCTTAGACGCGTTAATGATAATAACATGATCACCACAGTCCATATTTGGTGTCCATGTTGGTTTATTTTTACCACGCAGGATGTTTGCAGTGAACACCGCCAAACGACCCAACGTGCAATCAGTTGCATCAATCAGATACCATTTGGCATCTAATTCGCACTTTTTTAACGATTTTGTCGCTACCATATTTTTAACCTTTTTTAAATTTAAGCGTTGCAATTATGCCCCCACCCCGCCCAAAAGTCAAGAAAAATCAATACGGTATTATATTACCATACGACATAAACAAAAAATGTGCCAGTAAACAAACTGGCACATAAACGTATATTGAATACAAATAATACTATTGGTTATTAATTTTACATTGATATACTATAGCATGAATTTCATCATCCAACGTGGTGCCATTGTAACGCGCATCATCAAACGGCATCCCGATACGCCATCCTGCATATCGTATACGCTGCCACAGTTCTTCTGAATATTTTTGGTCCGGGTTCACTATTCGTTTTAATTCCGCAAAAACATCATCTATTTTTGCATTACCCGCCTGTTTTATACACTCTGAAACCTTAATAGTATACACATCACCAACAACATTTCCGCCTATATTTCTTATTCTGTCAGCAAATGTTTGTGATTGTTTTTCATTTTTAAAATCCGCTCTTACGCGATTTGCTTCATCAGTCACAGATTGTCTAAAACCTTCTTCTATACCGGGCATATTGTCAATCAACTTCTGTTGATAATCAACAAAACTATTTTTGCACCTTAATTCAACAGCGGTAACATCTACACCAACCTCCTTCCCAGCTATTGCGTTCATCCCAACATCAAAATAACATTCCCAGTTCTCATAAGTTCCTTGATACATTTTACATGCAACGCTACCAAAATATCCAGCAGCCGGCGAAAGGTTTCTATTAGGTTCACACCGACCAATCGGTTCGTTCGTTTCAGCTGAATATATCCTACGATCAACCATCTGCGGTGCCGTCGCCCTGGCATAACGATTTTCCTCATTCTGATTATGAAGAGCATTCTTTGCATCTTGATTCACCCTATGAGCGAATTCATATTCGTCAACAAATTCATCCTTAATACCCGCATAAGACACTTGAGAATAAACATAAAACATCCCATTTGTTGAATATATCTT
>JBKSNB010000082.1:0-5913 GCA_046882025.1 Alphaproteobacteria bacterium
TGGCATAGAATTCTTGCGCGCCTGCAAAATTGCCAAACGCAACCGCGGGTTATTTTCCGGATTTGGATCCCCCAACTTTGCTGACATCGTTATTTCACGCGCCAGTTTAGTAAACAAACCACTGCGCGCTGCATCAACCAATCCCTTTTTGTGTTGAATATTATGCCATTTACTGTGTCCACTCATATTTGACCTTTTTATTTAATTATTGTAAAATCACCCTAAAAGGATAACAAATGATTGGCAAATTGCAAGGGCAAGTTGACTATATTGGTGATGGATTTGTAATTTTGATGGCGGGCCCCGTCGGATACAAGGTTTATACCCCCGAAATCCTGTCGTTAAAGGCAACGGTCGCCCTGTGGATAGAAACAATAGTTCGTGAAGATTCCATCCGCCTGTTTGGATTCAGCAGTATATCTGCCCAAAACCTGTTTAATCAATTAACGTCTGTATCTGGCGTCGGGCCAAAGGTTGCATTGTCCATAATGTCTGCAATCAAGACCGATACGTTGATGTCCGCAATTGCAACCGGGGATGCAAAAACAATTGCAACGGCACCCGGTGTTGGCAAAAAAATGGCGGAAAAAATTATTGTTGAGTTAAAAAACAAAATGGGCGGCGCATCATTTGACTTCGCTGAAACGGGGACATCTGGCGCCCTGCCCGATTTATTGGCGGCGTTGGAAACACTTGGCTATCGCAGAATGGATATCATTGATATGGCACAGAAAATAGTATCCGAAAACCCAGGCAGCGATATATCAAAACTGGTTCCAATCGCATTAAAACAAATAAGTTCAGGGAAATAACGTAACATGAATAACGATACAATTTTTGCATTGTCCAGTGGTTTTGGCAAATCTGGCGTTGCGGTAATAAGAATCAGTGGCGACGACCTGGCGGGCATGTTTAAAACATTCCTTGGCAAAGAATTCACACCACGACACGCATATTATTGCAACCTGCGTGATGATAGTAACGAACTATTGGATCAATGCATTATTGTATATTTCAAGGCCCCACAATCTTTTACCGGCCAGGACGTGATAGAGGTTTATTCCCATGGCGCCCCCGCTGTTATAAACGCGATATTCAAATACCTAAAAACATTTGGTGCACGCATGGCGACCCGCGGCGAATTTTCACGTCGCGCATTTTATAACAACAAAATGGATTTAACCGATGTTGATGGTCTGGCTGCGCTATTGGATGCAACAACAGATGCACAACGTAAATCTGCATTAAAATCTATGTTGGGTGGCGACGGCAAAATTTACACTGCATGGCGCACAAAAATGATTGAAATTGCTGCGTATAGCGCGGCAATACTTGATTATGATTCTGATGATTTACCAAAAAACATTGGTGACAAGATAATATCTGAGACAACAAAACTGTATGATGAAATTTCAGGTGCTCTGTCGCGATATAAAACGAATCGCACAATCCGCAGTGGATTTAATATTGCACTTGTTGGCGAAACGAATGTTGGTAAATCATCAATATTTAATCGCCTGGTTGGTTCGAATCGTGCAATTGTATCAAATACCCCGGGCACAACACGTGATGTTGTATCCGCACAATTGGATATTGATGGATATCTGGTAAATTTATCTGATACGGCGGGGCTGCGTGACACGAACGACGAAATTGAAAAAATCGGAATTGAACGCACACGCGACGAAATACAAAACGCAAATTTGATATTGCGTGTTGAAACAAACGATACAAAAATAAAACCAAACGAAAACGAAATTACTGTTATAAATAAATCAGATTTATTAACATCAAAAACAAACAAAAATGCAATTTATGTATCAGCAAAGACAAACGATGGAATTGATACACTGATGTCCGCTATACGCAGTAAAATTCATAAATTATTAGACGGAACCGAATCAGATTTAGTCCTAAATGCACGCACATACGAATTATTATCAGAATGTAAAGACGAACTGCACAATGCCTTAATAAAATCAGATGGCAATTACGATATTTTTTCAGAACACGTTCGCCGCGCATCTGATGCAATTGGAAAAATACTTGGAACAATCACCGCAAACGATGTAATGGATGCAACATTTTCCCAGTTATGTTTAGGTAAATAAGGAACCTATTTTTTATTTTTATTAACCAATTTATTCCACAATTTGCTTGGGTGATGTTTATACTGATACACCGTTATCAACATCATTGTTGCGCCCAAGACCAACCATATTGTTTCCAGCGCCCATATTTTCCACAGCGGTAAAACAGATTCAGATTCTTCAACCGGCATATAAAAACTAATATATTCCGCCACAGCAAATGCAACCGTCCACAATGTCCACCATAAAAGCGTGTACCATGTGTATTTATCTATATTTATTTTCATATCATTAACCTATTCATGCCTATCAGGATATTTTCCATCAATCAGATTCTGACGAACAATATGATGTTTAACCTTGTGCGTACTGGTCACCGGCAAATCATCCGTTGTCATTGCAAAATGTGTCACCCATTTATACGGTGCAATTTTAACATTTTGTTTTGTAACAGACATCGATAATTTATCTATCGTCATATCAGGATCAACACTAAACACTGCGTATACAACGGTTTTATTATTTACCTTGTGTTCAAAAACCGCAACATTTTTAACACCAGGAATTTCTGCATACAATGCCTCTAACTCATCTGGATAAACATTTTTACCACTGTCCAAAACGATAACCAATTTTTTACGTCCTGCGAAATGGTATTCACCGTTTTTATCAATATATACCATATCACCGGTATTAAAAAATCCACGTTCATCAAATAATTCAGCGTTTGCATCATCGTTATTTTTATAACCGCCAAATACTTGATGTCCCCTAACCCATAACACACCAATACCATTTTCATCCTTGTCGCGAATTTCACATTCATTACATCCGATTGGCGCACCAAACGCAAATGGGACACGTTTTTTTACCGGGCGCGAACAACACACTGGTCCCACTGTTTCAGTCATACCATACCCCTGAACAAATGTTAGACCCAAATTTTCATAGAAACGCTCGACTTCTGGCTTGGTCGCGGCACCACCTGCAATCAACAAAGATGCACGTCCACCAAACACATCTAAAATTGGCTGCTGTACTTTCTTAACCAAACCGACAAAACCAATTTTCTTTAACCATTTTTGATTGCGCATAACAAACGATACAATCCACCATTTTTTCTGGGCCTTGATGTTATCAATAATTTTATTACGGAATATTTCCCACAAACGTGGCACAGCCGGAATCGTATGCGGCCGATACTGTTTGAAATCTTGCATTATCGCCTTAGGGTTGACAGACGGTTGCAACAACACCCCCAACCCATAATGCAACGGCGCCAACACCCCCGTTGCAAAACCGAATATATGATACAACGGCAAGAACCCATACATTATCGTGTTTGGTTTTATCCATTCATTAAAATCTTCGTACGAATTTGCACCTTCGATTAAATTAAAATGTGTTAACGGCACAACCTTGGGTGTTCCGGTTGACCCAGACGTAAACGACAATATGGCAATATCATTTGCCTCTAACGGATAGGCATCTAAATCATCGTTTATCTCTGTATTTTTAGATTCAATGTCTATAAATTTGAAACCCTTAGCATCATAAAAAAACGACTTTTGCGCGCAAACATATTTGCATCCAACCGTAGCAGTCATGTTATCATATTCAAACGGCGTCAAATTCGTATCCAACATCAACACAGTTGCGCCCAAATACCATATTGCAAACAACGTTGTAATAAAATCTGGGATATTATGTGACAATATTCCAACAACATCACCCGGCACAATACCTGCATCTTGCAAAAATGTTGCGCGCGCGCGCACCATATCAACAAATTGCGCGAACGTCACATTTTCACGAACCAAAAACAAGGTATCAGGATACTGCGACACCGTCTGTTCTAAAAATTGATACATATTCATTACAAATTCCCCTTATTCCTTTCTAATCGGATATTTTCCATCTATTAAATTCTGACGAACGACATGATGTTTAACCTTTTGTGTACTAGTCATCGGCAAATCATCAGTTGTCATTGCAAAATGTGTCACCCATTTATACGATGCAACCCGCTTATTAGCATTCGCAACCGCATCCGCCAGCGCATCCAATGTCATATTTTTATCAACACTGAAAACCGCATAAGTCACAGTCTTATCATTAACCTTGTGTTCAAAAACCGCAACATTTTTAACACCCTTGATTTCCATAAACATCGCTTCCAGTTCATCTGGATAAACGTTTTTACCACTATCTAAAACAATAACCTGTTTTTTGCGACCGGCAAAATGCAACTCACCATTTTTATCCATATAAACCATATCACCGGTGTTAAAGAACCCCCTATCATCAAAAACTTCTTTGTTGACCGCGTCATTATTCAGATACCCACCAAATACCTGGTGACCACGCAGCCACAAAACGCCAATACCATTTTCATCCTTGTCACGAATTTCACATTCATTATTCGTTGTTGGTCCACCACATGAAAACGCCATACGTTTACTACCTGGCTTCGATATACAAATTGGGCCAACGGTTTCGGTCAATCCATACCCCTGAATAAACGCCAAACCCAACGCTTCATAAAATTTTTCAACTTCTGGCTTCGTCGCTGCCCCACCCGCAATCAGCAAGCGCGCACGTCCACCAAATAAATTCAAAATTGGTTCCTGAACCTTGCGTATCACGAAATCTAAGCCCATACTGTTAAGTGTACTTTGATTGCGCAATATAAACGATATAATTCGCCATTTTTTCTGTTGTGTTAACGTAGATATAATTTTATTACGGAACATTTCCCACAAACGTGGCACAGCCGGGATAACATGTGGCTTAAACTTCTTAAAATCGTCCATAATATATTTAGGATTAACCGTCGGTTGTAAAACAATTCCGCCACCGAAATGAACCGTCGCCAAAATACCGATTGCAAATCCAAATATGTGATACAACGGCAAAAACCCATACATTATGTCACCCGCAGAAAAATATTCCGCCATATCTTCCAATGAATTTGCACATTCAACCAAATTATAATGCGTCAATGGCACAACCTTGGGGTTGCCAGTTGAACCAGACGTGAATGACATTGATGCAACTTCACAATCTTTTAACGGATATGGATATAATTTAGGATCTATATCACCATCAGATGCCGTTATATCTAAAAACTTAAATTGTGACGTTTCATAGAAAAACGATGGTTCCGCACATACGAAATGACAATCTGCAGCTTTGGTCATATTATCATATTCAAACGGCGTTAAATTAGTATCCAACATCAACACAGTCGCACCCAGATACCATATTGCGAACAAAGTTAACGGAAACTGTGGAATATTATGCGCCAAAACACCAACAATATCACCATGTCCAATTCCGTATTTTGCCAACGTTGCCGCACGCGCCCGAACATCACGCATAAAATTCGCATAGGTAACGTTTTCACGCACCAAGAATAAATTTTCAGGCCATTGTGCCACAGCCATTTCCAACATGTTGTTCATATTCATGTCAAAATCCTTGTTGTTTTTCTATAAAGCAAGGTTTATTATACTATCAAGAAAACAGATTGCAAAATGAAAATTCTGACACTAAACATCAATTCGATTCGCGCACACGCAGAAAGTTTTTTAAACATTTTGCGGGGTGGCGAATATGATACCATTATGGTCCAGGAATTAAAGGTTGAAAACGCATCTTTCCCACATAATTTATTTGATGAATATGGATATAATATAAAGGTTTTTGGTCAAAAATCTTGGAACGGCGTTGCAACATTTTCCAAAAATTCAATTGAAGATGTAATTTACGGCATCCCAGGATATCCTGATATAAATGCGCGATTTATTGAATGCGTCATTGA
>JBKSNB010000083.1:0-12294 GCA_046882025.1 Alphaproteobacteria bacterium
TTACGGATTTGTTAATTTAAATCAATTTTTATTTTGTTTTTTTGTATTTCCATATCGTCCAACAATCTGTTTAGTTTGCGAATGGTGCTGTTTGCGCACATACGGCCATTCCATGACAATAATTCTTGGCCGGTATCATTATCCGCAATCGACAGGTTGAACCGCCACCACCAAAATCCATTTAGTGCGCACCATACCGGACGGAATACAGGGTCTTTTTCGTCAATTGTGATGATGTATCGTGCATTCGATTCATTATCTGCACCTGCCGATATATATGTTGTTCGTGTTGTTGATTTTTTACGACCAATTGTGATGTTGTAGCCGCGTTCTTCCAATGCGTTTTTTATTTCGTGTTGTAATTGGTTGCCACCACGATCGACATAAAATAATTCAGATGGTTCCAGCGAGTTTTTCTTTACATAAACACTGTTGCATGCGCACAGGCATAATAGAATCAGCAAGATAAATAACTTAGGTATGCGCAAATAAAAAACTCCTGTTCAACATGTATTATTAAACAGGAATTTAATCAAAAGCAATTAAATAAATTGCTAATTTATTTTACCGGTTTGAATTTCGGTGCCGATATAGAATTTATATTCCATCGGAACAAGCCGCATCAGTATAAATTGTGGGTCGTCTGGGCCGCAATATCCAAATGCCTTGAATTCAGGCATCCAATATTTTGTTTTTAATGAAATATCGTCAACAAACCGCATTTTGCCATACAAACGCACAGACATATGTGTATCATCATTGTAATAATACAGGGCGCAATTTGGATTCTGATCTAACTGTTCATATTTTGGTGTATCGGCGCCGGTCATAAAATACAATTCTAAATTATCTGTATTCCGATTTATTATATTTGTCACATAACGTGCATCAGGATGTTGACCGTCGTTTGTTGCTAAAACAACACTGTCACAAGATTTGATAACACTAATTATATTATTCAAAATGTCTGAATATTCCATGTGGCACTCCTTGGATTAATAACAATTATACGCAAAATCTGTGGTGGTGTAAATAGGATTATACACGAATGATACGGTATTTCTGGCGCACCCGGCGGATTCCCTCGGCACTGTGTGCCTGCGGGCAAATTTGTAGTTATTCGAACTTCGTTGACACTTGTTCTTATATACAAATTTTCGAACTGCGTTCGCCTCGACGTTGTTCCAACGGTAAAAACAAAAACACCACCGCTGGTGATGTTTTTCTTTTTATCCTGGCGCACCCGGCGCGATTCGAACGCGCAATCCCCGCCTTCGGAGGGCGATGCTCTATCCAGTTAAGCCACGGGTGCATTTGTTGATATTATACTATTTTCATTGCATTTTGCAAGGACTAGTCCTGTTGTAATGATGCAATCATAAAATCGTCCAGGTCGCCATCTAAAACTGCGCTGGAATCTGTCTTTTCAACGTTTGTTCGAACATCTTTGACCAACTGATATGGGTACAGGACATAGTTTCTAATCTGGCTGCCCCATTCGATTTTCTTTTGATTGGCTTTGGCGGCATCTTCGGCCTCAGCCCGTTTTTTCAGTTCCAATTCGTATAATTTGCTGCGCAGCATTTTCATTGCCATATCTTTATTCTGGAATTGGCTGCGTTCGTTTTGGCATGTGACGACAATGTTTGTTGGAATGTGTGTTATGCGAACGGCTGAATCGGTTTTATTGACGTGTTGACCGCCCGCGCCAGACGAACGGTATGTATCAATACGCAAATCTTTTTCGTTTATTTCTATTTCAATAGAATCATCGACGTCGGGCCACACATCAACAGATGCAAAACTGGTCTGGCGTTTTCCGTTTGCGTTATATGGCGAAATGCGAACTAGGCGGTGAACGCCGATTTCGTTTTTTAGCCAACCGTACGCTTTGTCCCCAGATATGCGATATGTTGCACTTTTTATTCCGGCAACGTCACCAAAATGTTCTTCTATTGTTTCAATGTCAAATCCGTGCCGTTCGACCCAGCGGGCGTACATGCGTGCCAACATTTGTGCCCAATCTTGGGCCTCGGTCCCGCCAGCGCCGGCCTGTATAAATAAAAATGCACCATTTTCGTCGCCTGGATTGTGAAACAGGGTAACAAACTTTGCGCGGTGTGCAGATTCAGACAATCGTTGAATGTCATTTGCAATGTCTGGGTCGTCGGGGGCCAGTTCGTATAAATCGGACAAGTTTTTATATTCTTGTTCCAGTTGGGACAAATCATTTAATTGCTTTTCGAGACCGGATTTTTTTTGCAATAACTGGCGCGCATTATCTGGGTTGTCCCATAGGTCTGGTGAATTTATTTGGTCATTCAGTTTGTCTATGTTTAATTGCATTTGATCTGGGTCAAAGAAACCCCCTTACGGCAGCAATGTCGTCAGAAATTTGTGATAAAATATTGTTGTCTATAACCATGTTGGTAATTCTACCAATAAAAAACACTAAATCAACGAATTTATAAAAATGATTGCGATGGCGTTGGAAATATGATAAAATAAATATAAAACGAGAGGGAATTTTGATGAAGAACTTATTTCTGATGTGTTGTTGTGTGGTTTCGTGCTTGCCGTTGTTTGGCGCAAATGCGGCAAATTTGCATGGGAATCAGGCGCTGGCAAAATCATACGCGATTAATCAGCGAAATACATATTTTATGGTTACACAACCTGATGTTGATACGGCGTGTCGTCAGCGTATTTATAAATGTTTGTCTGATTATTGCGGCGATGTGACTGTATTGCCAGGACAAAATTCAGGTGGTCGTTGTGCCTATGCAACGGAAAGTGAACTGTATAATTACGCGTTGTTGTGCCTGCAAAAAGATACATCGATTTTGCTGCCACAATATTCGTCTGCGGTGTATTCTAATCGTGGTGGGATGAATACCGCGGCACAGTTGTGTCCGTCTTATGTTCAACAGGAATTGATGTCGTACTTGTCTATGGCAAATATGTCAACCCAGTTATCTAAGTCACATTCTGATTTGTGTTTGCAACGTCGCCAGGAGCTGGAGGCGGCAATGTCCTGTCATTCTGTGGCGTTGTCGTACGGTAACGAAACCAGCAGTAAATTAACGGCATATTTAACCGACTATTGTGGCGCGGGTGTGCCTGGCGGATCGGCAGAGATGGTAACCCGTTTCGCAAATGCTGGAAATGTCGGTGCCAGTATATGGGGTTGGGCTGAAAAGATTGTCAGTTTAGATTTGAATCAAAAGGGTGCAGATTGGCAATCTGCGGTTGATGCGGTATTGGCGGGATATGCCAATCGTATGAATGTCGCATGTGGTGATAATATTCAGATGAATACTGTGCAGTCGGGGGCGTCATCTGCATCACAGCCAACGGCATTGCAAACCGCGGCGGCATTGATAACGGGTGTGGCGTTTCCGTCGGTATCAAATGAACGCGAAGACCCATTTGAAGATTGGTCTGTATATATGGAATTAAAATCAAATTCAGAACTGTGGGATTATTCCACTGCGTACCAGGTGATTCAGGCAGGATTATCAAATGCACCAACAACACAAAATGCATTTTTATCCAGTGCACAAATGAATGATATGCAAACGGCGTATAAACGTGGAACCAAGGTGTTTATTATACGTGACAGTGCCCGTTGTTATGTTATTCCTGTGGCAACATTGACCGGTTCGGAACAAACATTTGTTGCCCAGAGTTTTGCAAACTGTGTTAGCAAATAAAGTATAGTTTTAATATTGGCAAACACCGCTTGAACGGCGGTGTTTTTTTTGGTATAATTTTAATCACGATGCGATTGACACGAAGGGATGTTTTGCGTTTTTCTGGATTGATTGCCATGGCAATTACATGTTTGCCACGGGTTGCGTTTGCTGCACGTAATTCGTTGCAATCAATGCGCACAGGATTGCAACCCGGAAAAAAAACGCGTTTGGTTATTGAAACAGCGATGCGACCAACATATACGTTGGAATATCCGGAAAACCAATTGATTGTAAATATTGCAAATACATCCAAGAATGATTCAGTTGTTGCGAAATTATCATCTGATGCATTGGTTAAATCGATTAACCAGGTTCAAAATGGCGACAAATTGACATTGGTCGTAAACTTAAAGAAACAAATTCCGCAATTAAGCAAGGGACAGATAATGCTGTTGGAACCAACGGGCGATAACGATTATCGTTTGGTGTTTGATTTTGCCGCTGGAAATTCAAGTGTTGCCACAACTAACAATTCGCAAACGACATTAACGGCGATTACGCAACCCAAGAAATATGTTATTGTCATAGATGCCGGTCATGGTGGCAAGGATCCGGGCTGTATAGGCAAGGGCGGAACGCGTGAAAAAGATGTCGTTTTATCAACGGCTAAAAAATTAAAGACAAAATTAGATGCGGCGGGTTTCAAAACCTATATGACGCGCAGTGACGATCGTTATTTAAAATTGGCGGAACGTGCTGAATTAGCAGAAAAGCACAAGGGGGATTTATTTATATCATTGCACGCGAATGCAAATCCATCGCGTTCGATGAAGGGTTTTTCCATCTATACACTGTCTGAAAAGGCATCTGATGAAGAGGCACAAAAACTTGCAGATGCTGAAAATGCGGCTGATAAAATTGATGTCAGTGGTTTTGAACAGTTTTCTAAGGATATTCGGGTCGCATTGTCGTCATTGCAACAACATGCGGTTGCCGAAATGTCCGAAGAATATGCGTCCAATTGTTGCAAGTCATTAAAACGTGCCAGTGTTGAACAACAACCTGGACCTGATGTTCGGCATGCGCCATTTGCGGTTTTGCGTTCGACGGTCCCCGGTGCATTGATTGAATTGGGGCATTTGTCGAATACCAAGGAAGAAAAATTATTAAAATCATCCGACCATCAAAACAAGTTGGTTGATGCAATTGTAAAGTCAATTAAAAACTATAATTTTGAAGTATAGTGTTTCCATTCGCGTTTTATTTTTGCAAAAACACATAGTCTGCTTTTATAAAACCATCATAATAAACAAACACCGCCCAGGTGGGCGGTGGTGAACGAACAAAAGATTATTCTTCTTGCGGTTCTGAACCTGAACTATCTGGGACAACAATTTCCCACATAAACCCTGTGGGGGATGTCCCGGTATCATCATACACCAATGCACATTTTTGACCGATACAACCTTCTGGCCGCGTGGGAACCAATGATGCCAATGTTGGCATGACAATTGTTGTCCACGACATTGTGCCATCACCATCGGACATCAACACCTGGCCAGACACACCATTGTTATCCACACCATTTGTTTGGCCCGTTAAACGACCCGCGGGGATTAAACCGCCCGACACCATCAACGGATATGCGATTGCGGTTCCACTTGTACCACCACCTGAATTCACCATTAATCCATCACCAACACCAACACTGAATGTGTTTGGGGTATTTACCGTCCCCGGTCCAATCTGGGTGGATAATGTTGCATTTGCACCGGTTACACCCTTATACCCAAATGCGGAACTATCCATCCCGCTGGCGGTGTTCTCATGCCCAAATGCGGAACTATAGCTCCCGCTGGCGGTGTTCCCATACCCAAATGCGGAACTAATCCCCCCGCTGGCTTTGTTGCTCTGCCCAAATGCGGAACCTCCCGGCCTGCTGGCTTCGTTGCGAAGCCCAAATGCGGAAGTGTGCTTCTCGCTGACGGTATTTAACAAACCAAATGCGGAACCTTGCGCCCCGCTGGCGGTGTTCCCATACCCAAATGCGGAACTTCGCTCCCCGCTGGCGGTATTTAACAAACCAATCGCAGTCGCAAGTTGTTCCTGGGCCTTGACCAATTCACCAATGGCAAGTGAACCCTGACTGGTTGCCTGGGCACCATTGCCCAATGCGAATGACAAATTCCCCGTTGCATCCGTTGTTAAACCAGCCGCCGTTATGCCAAGGTCCGCGGCGTCCGGTATCATCGACAATACCGCGGACGGAATATCATTACCATATGCCCAATCAAGTTTACCCATGCCGGGGATTTCCGCCGCAGTGGATGTATTTACCAATGCACCATCCAGTGCCGTTGTTATCGCCGATAGTGCATCACTTGTTGCCTTTTGCGTCATGGCGCCGCCGGTATTTTGACCGGTTGTGCTGTATAATTTCGTTAAACCCGCCGTTTCTGTTGTGCCGGTTGCATATTTCGGGACCTCTGGCGCATCTATCCATTCAACACCGTCGTCTGTTTTCGTCAAAATCTGTCCCGTTTCACCCATTGGCAATGTATCTTGTTTTGTGTTTGCAACCTGTTGAACATATTCACTCGATGCGATGTTTGCAAATGACGGTGCCGTTATTAATGCCATAACGGCACCTAAACCAATATAATGTAGTTTCATTGTGTTTTTCTCCTTTCTTATTATTTATGAAAAACCCAGAAATTATGGCATTTTCCTCTCACCCTGAATCGTATCAAAAACCTAGGTCAAAAGTCAACCACTTTTTAAGATAAAAATTCAATTTTTCAAATTATAAAAAACCGTAGATTTCTGCACATTACAACAGATTGTTTGTTGACAATAAAATATTTTGGGGTGGTAACATTTTGACCTAGGTTTTTGAACCACTTTTTGCACTTAAAAACCGCCCATTTCGGGCGGTTGTTTTTTGCGCTTGCAAAAATGGCATAACTGAATAATAATACCGCCGTAGCGGAGATATGGCAGAGCGGTTGAATGCGCGCGACTCGAAATCGTGTATACAGGCAACTGTATCGGGGGTTCAAATCCCTCTATCTCCGCCAGATTATAATTAAAACGAAAAATCACGATTTATATGAAAACTTTTAATGAGCAAGTTTACGACATCGTTGCGAAAATCCCGTTTGGGCGTGTGGCAACCTATGGCCAGATTGCGCAAATGATTGGTCGCCCACGGTGTGCGCGCTTTGTTGGATATGCATCAAACAATCGTGCATCGTGGCATTTGCCATGGCATCGGGTTGTGTTTCGTGATGGGTCGCTCAGTTGTGGTGGCTTTGCTGACCAGCAATATCGTGCCCTGAAATCAGAAGGTGTTAAATTTAATCGTGACAAGACCGTTAAAATGGACGAATTCCAATGGAATCCCGAACGTGACGGTGTGCCATTGGATATTCGTGATTTGCCGCTGGTGTTTTGATTTATTTCTTTTTCTTTGGCTTATGTAATTTTGCCAATATGGTATCTATTGGTAACTTTTTGAATGTCAGGAACCATGTTTTGACATCCAGACCCGCCTTTTTAGAATTTGCGCGTTCGTACATTTGTTTTGATGTTGCCGGTGCGCCAATTAATACCGGTTTGCCCATTTCCCAATTCGCAGGCGTTGGTGTTCCAAAATTATCGCCAACCTGCAAAGCAATTAGAATACGTTTAATTTCATCAAAATTACGTCCCACCATCGCTGGATAATATAAAATTGTTCTAATTATACCCTTTGGGTCAATAAAGAATACTGCGCGAACCGCGTGTGTGCCGGACGTGTTTGGATGAATCATACCATACAGGCGTGCAACATGCATATTCAGGTCGTCTATTAATGGGAAGGTAATTTTTGTTTTTTTGCCATTCATCGATATTTTTTCAATTGCATCAAACCATGCGAGGTGTGAAGAATTTGCCCCAACCGACAGGCCGATTATTTCTGTGTTTAGTGCGCGCAGTTCATCAATGATATTTTGAAATGCAATAAATTCTGTGGTGCATACGGGGGTAAAATCGTTTGGATGTGAAAACAGTATAACCCATTTCCCCGCATAGTCAGATGGAAATTTTACCACGCCATCTGTGGTTGCGGCGGTAAATGACGGTGCGGCGTCGCCGATTAACGGTAATCTGGAATATTCTGGTATGTTTTGTTCTGGCATAATTTATCCTTTGGTTGTTGCGTTTATTATACCGTAATGGTCGATATTGGACACCAGGAAGGATTTCTTAGCGAAAAATACTTTGCACTTGATAAAATGTGACAAATCGTAAATAATATAGTCAAAACAAAGGGTCAATTATGAAACGGTCTGATATAATAAGAACAATTCAGGTTCAGTTTAAGCATATGCGGACATCTGATGCGGCGGCGATATTGGACACAATATCGGAACATTTGGTGGAATCTGTGGCAAATGGTGACAGAATTGAAATCCGTGGATTTGGTACGTTTCAATCGCGCACTCGTTCTGCCAAGGTTGGGTATAATCCTTGTTCGGGGCAATCAATGACGTTGCCTGCGGGTAAAACAATTTTGTTTAAGCCCAGTCGCGAATTGACTAAACAAATGAATGGATAAAAAATGTTCAACAAAAATTCTGGAATAAAAAATCACAACCGTGATAAATACGATCATGTGCGCCGGTTGATGTGGATTAAGTGTGAATCGTGTGGTCGACTGGTGTATTACAAGGATTACAAGGATAATCATTATATTTGCCCACGTTGTGGTCATGCGTTTATTATGAATCCTAAACAGCGGTTTAATTTGCTGTTTGATAATATTGATTGGGAAAAATTGACATTGCCGACCGCCATAGATGATCCATTAACTTTTACAGACCGCGTTGCGTATTCTGAACGTCTGACGGATGCACGAAATGAAACCGGAAATAATGATGCGGTTGTGTCTGCGGACGGTGTACTTGGTGGAATTAAAACAACTGTTTGTGTGTTAAATGGGTTCTTTATGATGGGGACAATGGGACGCGTTGTGGGTGATGGCATTGTTGCGTCTATGGAACACGCGATTGATACCAATCAACCATTCGTTATGGTCACATCCAGTGGTGGCGCCCGTATGCAGGAAAACATTTTATCATTAATGCAGATGGCACGTACAACAGCGGCGGTAAATAAATTGCACGAACGGCATATTCCATATATTGTTGTTTTGTCTGATCCGACATTTGGTGGTGTTACGGCATCTTTCGCAATGCTGGGGGATGTTCATATTGCGGAATCTGGTGCACGAATTGGGTTTGCCGGTCGTCGTGTCATAGAACAAAATATGCGTGAAAAATTGCCATCTAATTTTCAGACGGCGGATTATTTATATGAACATGGCATGGTGGATATTGTATGTAAACGTGATGAATTGCACGATAAAATTGCGGATATTTTATCTGTCTTGACGCACCAGGCAATGGATGCAAAGCCGATTAAGGTTTCAACACCGAAATCTGAGCGCGCAAAGCGCATTCGTGGTGCCGGTGAATCAGATGCCTATGACAAGGTTTTATTGGCGCGTAATGAAAACAGACCGCATTTCTTGGATTATATTGATGGTATTGTTGATCGTTGGACATATCTGGCGGGCGACAGGTGCTTTGCCGAAGATACCGCAATGGGATCTGGAATTGGGTTTTGGCATGGTATTCCATCTGTAATCATTGGGCAAGAACAAGGGCGCACAATCGAAACGCGCCAACAACACCGATTCGGTATGGCGAATCCAGATGGTTATCGCAAGGCCGTTCGTATGATGCATTTGGCAGAAAAATTCAATTTGCCACTGATTTCGTTGTTTGATACGGCGGGTGCATTTGCCGGTCGTGACGGCGAAGAACGTGGTCAGTCCCAGGCGGTTGCATCGGCAATATCAATGGGGCTAAAAATGCGCGCACCGTATGTCGCTGTGAACGTGGGTCAGGGCGGATCCGGTGGTGCGATTGCAATTGGGACTGGTGATCGGGTTTATATGTTAGAAAATGCAATTTATTCTGTGATTGCACCTGAATCCTGCGCCAGCATTTTGTGGAAGGATAATAAATTCAAATCAGATGCCGCAACTGCACTGAAATTAACGGCCCAGGATATGTTGTCATTCGGTGTAATTGACGGTATAATTCATGAACCGACGGGTGGTGCGCATCGTGATTGGCAAACAACGATGGAATTGGTTGCCGATACGGTTTCAACCGCTATCAGGGAATTACAGGAAATACCATCTGATGAATTACCTGCGCGCAGGGCAGAAAAGTTTTTATCTATGACACGTGATGTTGAAATCTATCAGCCATCCCAACCGTCCGAGCAGGAAAAAATATAGTTTAAATCGGTGGTGAATAAAATAAAAACAGCGACCCAAAGGCCGCTTTTTTATTTTCTGGCGGAGCGTGTAGAGTTTCCCTCGACACGTTGTGTCTGCGGGGCATTCGTGACGATTTTGGTGCGTTGCACTTCCAAAATCTACTCATTGTGAACCTGGCACTTTTATAAGTGCAAGAATCAACCTTTAATACCCCACGATAAAATAAAAACAGCGACCCAAAGGCCGCTTTTTATTTTCTGGCGGAGCGTGTAGGATTTGAACCTACGGACCGCATTACTACGGTCACGGATTAGCAATCCGCTGCATTAACCCCTCTGCCAACGCTCCATGTGGTCGTTATTATATAGAATCACTTTTTTAATTGCAAGCAAGAAAAACACTCTTTTCATTTATGCGTTGCAATGTTCGCATGGTTGTATTATATTACCTGGCATACAAAAGGAATATCGCATGCAAATCAGATTATATAACACAATGTCGCGTAAAATAGAAGATTTCAAACCATTGGTTCCAGGTCACGTTGGTTTTTATTCTTGCGGTCCAACGGTTTATCACTATGCGCATTTGGGCAACTTAAAAACAGCGGTTCATAATGATTTGCTAAAACGTATGCTTATTGAGAATGGGTATGGTGTTCATCATGTTATGAATATTACTGATGTCGGACATTTAACCAACGAAGATAATGACGGTGCCGGCGAAGATAAAATGGAAAAGGGTGCGGCGCGTGACAATAAATCTGTGTGGGATATCGCAAAATTTTATAAAGATGAATTTTTACGCGATACTGATGATTTAAATATCATTCGTCCGACGGACATGCCACATGCAACCGATTATATCAATGAACAAATAGAATTAGTCCAAAAACTTGAAAATCTGGGATATACATATGAAATTCCTGGGGATGGAATTTACTACGATACATCAAAGTTTGCTGATTATGGTGCATTGACGGGCGGTTCATTGTCGGGAAATAGGGCGGGCGCACGTGTTGAATTTAATGATTTGAAACGTAATCCAACGGACTTTGCATTATGGAAATTTTCGCCCAAGGATGTTAAACGTCAAATGGAATGGGACAGCCCATGGGGTGTCGGTTTCCCGGGTTGGCATACAGAATGCTGTGTAATGAGTATGAAATTATTGGGCAGCCATTTTGACGTCCATACAGGTGGCGAAGATTTATCCCGTGTTCACCATACAAACGAAATTGCACAATCTGAACCGATTGTCGGAAAACCTTGGGTTAATTATTGGGTACACTTTGGCTTTTTGATTGATAAAAGCGGTGTGAAAATGTCAAAGTCCAATGGCGAATTTTTGGGTATGAATGCGGTTCGTGAACGTGGTATTGACCCAATCGTATATCGTTATTGGATTGCTATGGGGCATTACCAATCACAGATGGCATTTTCATTTGATGCGTTGGATGCGGCGGCAACCGGATACAAAAACATTGTGCGCAAGGTTGCAGATTTAATTCAAAATAAATTTGGCGCCGTTGATACGGCGGTGTACGATGCATGGCATGACAAAATTTTGGCGCCGGTATCGGATAATCTGAAAACCGCAGAAGCGTTGGTTGTTATTCAAGAATTGTTAAAAGATACATCAGTAAATTCTGCGACAAAATTAGCACTGTTTGAATTTATTGACCGGTTGCTGGGTCTGCAATTTATCGACAGGGCCCAACGTGTGATCGATTCTGAATCTGAAAACGCACCTGATGATGTGTTGGCGTTGGCCAATGATAGAGCGGTGGCAAAATCGGCACGTGATTTTCAACGTGCGGACGAATTGCGGACAAAGATAGACGAACTGGGTTGGACCGTGTTGGATACCAAGGATGGATTTAAATTGTCCAAGAAATCTGCGTAAAATAAATTCTAAAAAACTGCTTGAATATAGTGCAATTTGTGCTATATTTTGACGCGTACAAAAAGAGGATCCTTAATGAATTACCCATATATGCCAAAATCTACTGCGTTGTGGTTGATTGAAAACACCGCATTAACATTTGAACAAATTGCTGATTTTTGTGGTATGCACGAATTGGAAGTCAAGAATATTGCCGATGCAGAAACGCACAAAATTCAGGGGCTTAACCCGATTTTAACCGGTCAATTAACGCGTGAAGATATTGCCGCCGCAGAGGCGGATCCAGATGCACGCCTGACATTGTGTGAGGCGATTGTTGTCGCCCAGACGGCACAAAATAAAAAGGGTGTTGGATATACACCA
>JBKSNB010000084.1:0-6813 GCA_046882025.1 Alphaproteobacteria bacterium
TGTTAACGCCATTAATGCCTGGATAAGAAAATTTCCACTTTGTTTATGCAATAACATTCCCTCTTATATGGCTAAGGTTAGCAATTGAAAAAAATTATTGCAAATGATTTTGATATGTTTTAATATAACACCCGTTGGCAGAGAAAGGTATTTTTGCACAACGGAAAAAACTTCCTGATAAAAGAAAAAAATATGGCTAATAATAAAAAACAACAATCCAATGTGGGAATGATGATTCAGCGCTGTCATAAATGGCGCCAGAAACGTAAACAATATATCGACATGGCACGTCAAACGAATGACGAAGTTGAACGCGAACGTTTATTACAGGCGGCAGAACATTACTGTCGTATTGTTAATGAAGAACAGGGAAAAATAGATTCTATGCGCGACCCTAAGGATAAAACCCCCGCCATAGAAGAGACCGCAACAGATGGGGCTGAGGCAACAGATTCAAACGAAGAAGAAGATTTAGGTTTTCCTGATTTTATACAAAATTTAACTTAATATTTGCGCATCTTATGATGCGCTTTTTTATTGAAATATCACATCAATTTGGTATGCTCTAATGCAAAAGGAAAAATCAATGGATAATGACTATACTGTTCTTGCACGGAAATACCGCAGTCAAGATTTTGCATCACTTATTGGACAGGATGTTTTGGTAAAAACACTTACAACCGCAATAAAAACAGGTCGTATTGCACATGCCTATGTTTTCACCGGAATTCGTGGGACCGGAAAAACAAGTACCGCACGTATTTTGGCCAAGGCGTTGAACTGTTTGTCATCTGACGGTCCAACGGCATCGCCGTGTGGTGTGTGTGAGAATTGCCGTGCAATTGCCGCAGGGCAGCACATAGATGTTATCGAAATTGATGCGGCATCACATACAGGGGTCGATAATATACGCGATATATTAGATGCATCACAATATCGTCCAACAAATGGTCGGTACAAGGTATATATAATCGACGAAGTTCATATGTTATCAACGGCCGCGTTTAATGCGTTGCTTAAAACACTTGAAGAACCACCTGCACATGTTATTTTTATATTGGCAACCACCGAAATACGCAAGGTTCCTGTTACTATTTTATCACGCTGTCAACGATTTGATTTGGTGCGTGTCCCAGTGGATACATTAAAGAAACATTTTGCATGGATTGCCACCCAGGAAAAGGTTGAGCTGTCCGATGGGGCAAACGAAATGATTGCACGTGCCGCCGATGGTTCTGTGCGCGACGGACTGTCCCTGTTAGATCAGGCAATTGCGCAAACAGGCGGTCATGTTGATGAACAATCGGTACTGGAAATGTTAAAGCGCGCAGACCGCGGTGTTGTTGTTGATTTTATGCGCGTTGTGTTATCTGGGGATACAGGGGCAGCACTGGCCATGGCAGATCAAATATACACAAACGGCGCAGATTTAACCATGTTGTTGTCTGATATGATGGAATGGACACATTGGGCAACCCGTATGCACCCTGCCCTGCATATTGGCGACGCGGGCAATTCACCATATACCGCCGAACAAAGGGACAAAATAACACAAATTAATTCGAACGTTTCATTAAACACACTATCACGCCTGTGGCAGGTTATGGTTGCCGCCATGCCCGAAATGCAATCTGCGGGCAATCAAAAGCAATGTTTTGATATGTTAATTGTGCGAATGATGCATATCGCAGATATGCCATCTGTTCAGGAAATATTAAAATCAGGTCCTGCGACACAAACCGCCAAGGCGAAACCAATTTCACAATCAATCAGCACAAACAAAACAATAAATACCGTCGCAGAATTAGGCGCCGCTATGCAAAGTGCCAAGGAAATTATATTGTATTCTTATTATATGACAAATATAGAAGTATGTGAAATATCCGACGGCAAAATAACATATTTTGATCGTGGCACAGATACAGAATTCCCACGCCGGTTATCTGCATGGTTGGAAAGTTATACAGGGAAAACATGGACACTGACCGCGGCAAAGGAATCATGTCACGTCAAAACACAAATAGAACAAAATCAGCAAGAATTGGCCGCCGACCCATTGGTGGCTAGCGCGATGGACATGTTTGCAGATGCAGAAGTGATTGACGTTTCAAAAAAGTAACAGGAGGTTTATTATGAAATCAGAGAGTGGACGTTCTTTAATCGAAGTTGTCGGCGTTTTGGCAATTGGTATCGCGATGACCGCGGGCGTTATTGCAATGTATAATACCGTTCGTTCGAATCAAATTCGCGTTATCGCGGCAACTAATTTGCAAAATATTGCTGCGGATACAAAAACATTACTCGGGATGCGCGAAACATATGATGGGCTTTCTATTGATTACTTGATAAAGGCCGGTGCATTAAAATCTGACAAGGCACCTTTGGGTGATGAAAATTGGTCTATAACCCCCAGTATTGACGGACAAACATTTTCTATCAATTTAAATGGCCTGACCAACAGCGAATGTGCATATTTTGCAAACGCTGTTCCGACGTGGGTAAAAACATTGGTTGTAAACGGTTTTGATACAGAACCCAACGAACATTGTTTTTCATCAGATACAAATCAAATATCATTTGTGGTTGAATAATGCGTTTGTCATATTTTATTTTGCCAATCTTGTTATGCGGATGCGTCACGTATCACAGTCCTTCACGCGACACATGGTCAACATATTTGCGTGGTGCATCGTTCACAGATATGACCGTCACATCATGTGCCGCCAAACACCCTGTTTACATGGGGGCCGGCGGAAAAACAATTGACATTAATAAAACAACAAACATTGAATATATGTCTAAGTTAGAATACGAATTGTACGATGCGTTACGCAAACCGGGAATCTCTGTGCAACGCGCCGGAACAGATGTAATCGTTATTTTGGTTCGTGATGCAATTATGGAATTAAATGCCCCTGAAATATCAGGGACAGGTGATGATACATTAAGTATAATTTCTAAGATACTAAATAAATACGATGCGACATTTATTGAAATTGCTGGATATACCGATTCCATGCGTAATACGGTTGCATCAGATTCTTTGTCACTGGATATGGCACAACGTGTTGGGGTCTATATGGCAAAACACGGTATCTTGACCGTCCGAATGTTTATTGTTGGGCGCGGTGCATCGCGACCAATTGCCGCCCAGGATGACATGGGACGCTTGACAAATCGTCGGGTTGAAATACGTATTAGTCCCGTCATATAAAAACTTTCGTTTTCTGTTTTACTTTCAAAAAAAAATTGCTATACTACCGTCAACCAATTAATAAAAAAAGGATGGAAAAATGGCTAAAATAAAAAAAGAACAAATCAACGAAATCATCGTTAAATATAAAAAAACTGGTATTATCGTGGCAATCGTTTTGCTGGTTGCGATATTGGGTGCATGGGGCATATATGCGTTATCACACAGAACCGTTGGTGTTGATACCGCTATTGCAGAGGTTACAAATGATGCAGTTACAGGCGCAGATTTACGTATTGCGGTTGTTCGTATGGATGCTATCCAAACAGATGCCAAGGTTTTGGAATCTTTACGCAAACAACGCGAATCGTATGAGAGCAAACTGCGTGACGAATTGACATCTCAACAGAAAAAATTAGAAAAAGAAAAGGCCGAGATTGAAAAATCACAGGATGTTTTGTCACAGGAAGCACTGCAAAGACGTATTGTCGATTATCAAAATCGTGTTAATGGATTGCAACGCGAATTAACAGAACGCGCACAAAGCATTGAAACATCATATCAAAAGGCATTGGCAGAAATTCAATCTAAACACCTGGACCCTGTCATAGAAGGAATTATCAAGAAAAAGAATTTGTCTTTGGTTATTGATGGTCGTTTTGCACGGACTAATTCAAATGTGAAAAATTTGGATATCACAGATGAAGTTGTATCTGCATTAAATAAAAAAGTATCCAGTGTCAAAATGGCGGCACCAAAGGGTTTCTAAGGGTCAAAAATGAATCACAAAAAAACGCCAATTTTGGCGTTTTTTTATACATAAAAAATATATATTATTTCCTGGGGGCCAAAACCATTGATTTCGTCCGTTCATCCGGTTTTGATTGCGATTCTATCGTTCCCTTGTCGCCGATGATTTCAACAACACGTGCGAATAATTCAGGAACCGCATCTTTGCCACGCGCCAAAACCTTTTTAGAACCCTTGGTCATAACGGTAATCTTTACCTTGTTTCCTGATTCTAAAAATTCAAAAACCTTTTTCATTTTTATGTTTAAATCATTGCCTTCGATAAAAGGCTTTATCCAAACCTCACGTAATTCTGTGGTTTTCTGATTTTTCTTGGCCTCAGACGCATGTTTTTTCTGTTCGTACTTAAATTTGCCATAGTCCATGATTTTCACAATTGGAACAGCATTGGAATTATTAATTTCAACCAAATCCAATCCCGCATCCATTGCGGTATTTAATGCCTCTGCAATTGGCATTATACCTAAATTTTGACCATCATTACTGATTACCTGAACGGTCTTGGCAAATATACGTTCATTTATACGTGGACCGTTATCGCGTCTGTTATCACGATTAAAAACTTGTTTAATTGTAGGCTCCTTTGTAATACCTAGGCGTATTATTATTTATTTTTATTGATTTTTCAACAAATTTTGTATTGTTTGCAACGCATTCCAAACATCGCGTTTAATGTCTGGCTTTAATAATATGTAATTCGGATGGTAAATTGGCATTATTTTTATATTACCCGCCATTTCCGACATACAACCATGCGAACGCGATAAATTAATGCTCCCTATTTCCATGGCAGCCAAATCCCCCAACGTAACAACAACATTTGGACTTATAAATTCTATCAACCTGTTAACAAATGGTCGCGCCAAATCAAGTTCATTACGCGTTGCACTGCGCCCACCTGGGGTGCGCCAAAACAACAATGGAACAATTGAAACGGTTTCACGACTCATCCCAATCGCCCCCAACATTTTGTCCATTAATTCCCCCGCCACCCCAGACAATATATTACCCGTTGCATCATCATCAGACCCAGGAATATCAGTTATAATTAACACGCCATTTGAATTAGCGGCCAAATGTGGCAAAACAACATTTGTCGCCCCACCCCGCAAAGGATGATTAAATTCCCCAATCATACGAATTAACGCATTTAACCCGGATGGACGCATTGCCATAGATTCTGCGGTTTCAACAGATATCGGCGCAATCGGCGAAATTGGTGGAACAACCATCGTTGTTGATGTCCTGGGTGTCGCAGGAATTGTTTCCTTTGCGTTGCCCCCCCCCACAATTGACGGCGTATCAGACAGTTCCCAACGCACACCCGCCAATTCTAAATCTATCAAATCATTAAAAGAACAATTCATTTTCCCTTGCTTTTATCGTACTTTTGTTATAAAATAACACCTGAGCAACAAAAACTCAAGGGAGTATTTTCATGAAAATAACTAATTTTGCTTTGTTGGCCGGTGTTGCTGGTTTGTTGGCTGCGTGCTGCGGATCAGTTGTCGAACCTGCTGATTTGAATGAACAACGTGTTTTCTTTGACTTCAATTCTTCTGAAATTTCAAAAGAAGCGAACAGAAACTTGTTGGGTCAATCTTTGTATATGAAAAATCACGAAGATGTCAAAATCCAGATTGCTGGTAATTGCGACGAACGTGGTTCAACAGAATATAACTTGGCTTTGGGTGCACGTCGTGCAAACGCAGCGAAGAAAGTTCTGGTCAATGACGGAATTAACGCAAAACGTATTTCCACAATTTCCTATGGTAAAGAACGTCCTATGGTTAAGGGGGCTGGCGAATCCGTATGGAAATGGAATCGTAATGCAACAACAACTGTTAAATAATGGTTGTTTGATAAAAAATTTACCGGCTTTTTGCCGGTATTTTTTATTTTGTTAACCGCTCTATCAAATCATACAATTGTGTCCGTGTTGCAAAAGATAGCACTATCTGCCCCGCCCCACCACAACGTTCAACCAATTTTACCGGCACATTCAAAGATTTTTTTATTTTGTTTTCTATTTGCAGAACTGTATTTGTATCAATTTCTTTCCCGGTTTTTTTCTTGTTTTTGCCGGTAATTTTTATTTTCTTTTGTGTTTCGGCAACCGATAAATTTCCGGACATAATTTCTTGCGCCATTTTTTCTGGGTTATCTGCCCCTAACAAAGTCCTGGCATGCGACGCCGATAAATTGCCGGCAACAACCAAAGATTTTACAGAATCCGGCAGACCAATCAAACGAATCGAATTACGAATAAAACTGACCGATTTACCAATCAGACGCGAAACATCTTCTATGCTATAATTACATTTATCAATCAAATTTTGATACCCAAGCGCTTCTTCGATAGGGTTTAAATTTTCACGTTGAACGTTTTCTATCAACGCAATTTCCATTGTTGATGTATCAGACAAATCCTTAACCAATGCCGGTATTTCGGTTAATCCCGCCATTTTAGATGCACGATAACGACGTTCGCCTGCAACAATTTCATACGGATATTGACTGTTTTTTATACTGCGCAATAAAATCGGCTGTAAAACCCCCTTTTCACGAATAGATTCCGCAAGTTCAGACAGTTTTTCGTTATCAAAAACCTTACGCGGCTGATCTGGGTTTATTCTGATTTGTGCCAGCGGTATATGTTTTACAACAACCCGTTCACCACCTGTTAATATCGAAATATCCGGTATATTTCCCATTTCGGCCGACAAATCTTCAAGGCCACGTCCCAAACCAAACTTTGACATTTTACAAATCCCCCTGCTCTAATCTGTTTGTTATTTCTGTTGCAACGC
>JBKSNB010000085.1:0-1823 GCA_046882025.1 Alphaproteobacteria bacterium
AAATCGTTTTGATGATTTGTTAGGATGAAACGGTAAATTTATTTAATTTATTATGATTACAGTGTTTTATCATTTTTTAGATACATGGAATAAAATGCTGGGGTATATAACGCCTACACACCACAGAAAAATACTGCAATTTTTGGTTGATGTGTTGGAAACTGAAAATCATCGTGGCTTATTAATGGCGTTCAGGCATTCTGGGAAATCGACGGTTGTTGGTATTTTTGCTGCGTGTGCGTTATATCTGAATCCGAATTTGCGGATTCTGATTTTGTCGGCGAATTCAGATTTGGCGTCCCGTATGGTTGGACATATCCGAAATATTCTGGAAAATCATCCGCTGTGTTCTGACTTGATACCTGCATCTAAAAAAGAATGGTCTGCGGGACGTTTAACGGTAAACAGATCTATCGGAATTCGTGAACCGTCGGTTATATGCCAGGGAATAACTGGAAATATTACGGGTATGCGCGCAGATTTAATAATTTGTGACGATATAGAAGTTCCAAATACATGCAATACGGAACGAAAGCGAAACCAATTACGTGAACGCCTGCGGGAACTAGATTTCATTCTGTCACCTAATGGCAGTATGATATATATCGGTACCCCACACACAATGGACAGTATTTACAGAACGTCGGACGATGATTCGTGATTAAAACTGCTTAAAGAATTTCTAAGTTTATTAAGTAAATCAATGCCTGCATCACCAAACATTGGTAAATACGTTTCGTATTCAGGTATCTCTGCCTGAACCTGGGCGCGTATACGTTCAGTTATTGGGCGTTGAATAATATCACTGGCAATATTCCACAGGTAATATGCGCGTTGTGTTTGACCAACCAATTCCCATTTTGCGAACAAATCAGGTCGGATAGATAATGCTGATTTTATTGCACCATACCATTCGTCACCTAATCGTTTAACAACGGATAACGATTCCACTAAACTTAGACCATCTTGGGTTGGCGTAAAAGAATTTAATGCAGATTCTAATTCCTGCCATTCGTCATCTGTTAATGATACCGCTGTTCCATCTTCGGACATTTGACCGCCATATGGTAATAAATCAGGTTCAATAGAATCCATCGGTGTCGTTCCATTGCGCAGATTTTCAATATGCTTAATCAGAAATTTGCTTGTCGGAATATTCCGCATTTCGCGAATAACATCAGGTGTTGCCTCTGCAACAAAAATCGGATTCAATGCCGCCCATCCGCCCTGGATAACATGTTCTTGACGGTACAAATTAACCAATTTTTGTGCGATAACGCTAGATTTTGATTTCATGTTATTCTCCCTCTATAAATATATTATTCTGAAATAATCATAATGACCTTGTGCATGGTTTTGCCAACGATTTTTTCTTCTGGGGCTGTGATTTTACCATAAATTTTCCCCTTGGAATCATGGTGGACAGATACAATATGGGCAACGGCAACATCATCTGGTTTTAGCGTTGAAAAATCTTTATCAATACATACCGCCAAATCACCAGGTGCGACCTTTTTGCTGGCATCGGCAAATACATAGGATTTTTCAGGTATAAACCCGCCCAACCGTTTTGTGTTTGGAATTACGGCATAGACATCATTGCGTCCTTCAACCGTCATGGGGGCAACAATCATAGTCCTATCGTTGCGTTTAAATGATATGGCATTCTTGTCCGGCACGCCAAATACAGGAACCAACTTTTTACGTGCACTATCGTACAATTTTGCGCCATATAAACCACTGTGCATATCAATACCAGACATCGGATTGTCGGGTATTAACACAGATTTGACACGTTCTTTAACCTTGTCAATTTGTTTGGT